>JANWKM010000080.1 GCA_025451395.1 Ilumatobacteraceae bacterium | reverse complement strand
TGCTGCCACCACTCACGCCCGAGATTTCTCTCGAAGCGACGATGGTGCATTCCGCCGCGGGAGTGCGACTTCCGGCTGGTGGCATGGTTCGTCGTGCGCCGTTCCGAGCGCCACACCACAGCAGTTCGATGGTCGCGCTCGTCGGTGGCGGAAGCGTTGGCTTGCGACCGGGCGAGATTTCAGTCGCTCACGGTGGCGTGCTGTTCCTCGACGAGCTCGGCGAATTCGCGCCACTCGTACTCGATGGGTTGCGACAACCGTTGGAGGAGGGTGTCATCCGTTTGGCACGGGCACGCGCATCGGCAGCACTTCCCGCGCGGTTCCTGCTCGTCGCCGCGACCAACCCCTGCCCGTGCGGTGGCGGTCCACCAGGCGCATGCGAGTGCGATGAAGTCGCGCGGCTCCGCTATCTGCGCCGATTGTCCGGCCCGCTGCTCGACCGCTTCGATCTGCGCGTCGGGGTCGCGCGACCCGATGTCGATGATCTACTCGCAAGCGGTGGCGGCGAACCCACCGCCATCGTCGCCGCACGGGTCGCCATGGCACGCGCCGCCGCCCTCACACGCATCGGCACTCTGAACGCCAACATCCCGCCTGCTCGACTCGACGAAGTCGCGCCGCTACATCCCGCCGCTCGCAGTCGCTTGCGCACCGAGCTGGAACGCGAACTTCTCACCGGCCGCGGCTATCACCGCATTCGGCGCGTCGCGCGCACCATCGCCGACCTGCAAGGTGCCGACGAACTCGTGCAGGACGAGCACATCGTTTTGGCGTTGAACCTGCGTGTCCGGCTCAGCGTCTCGTCGCGTGAGCGTGTTGCATGACCAGTCTCCCACCGGAGGCGTATGTGGCTGCTCTCGCCGGCTTCCGCAATATGAATGTGCATCGACTCTCGGCGCTGCTTCGTCATCACGAACCCGAGGAAGCGTGGGCGGTCGTACTCGGCGAGCAGCCAACGACGGGCCTGATCGCGCAGGTATTGGCGAATACGCTGGTGCGCGCCAGTTGGCGGCGCTCCGCCACCGAGCGGCCACCAGAACAGGTGTGGCAGCGCTGCCTCGACCTTGGGTTAGAGGTGTGGGCGATGGGGCACCCGTGCTACCCGGCCGGATTGCTCGACGATCGGTTACCGCCACCGGTGTTGTTTGCACGCGGCGACGTTGCATTGCTCGAGGGTCGTCGCGTCGCGATTGTCGGGACACGTAACGCGACGGTCGGCGGCAGAGCCACCGCCCGACTGCTCGGTCACGGGCTCGCGACTGCCGGCGTTCACGTGCTGTCGGGCTTGGCACGCGGGGTCGACGGCTACGCCCATCGGGGAGCGTTGACCGCGGTCACGGAAAACAGCGACGGTGCTGGACGGCCGATCGGAATTGTCGCGAGTGGACACGATGTGATCTATCCGCGCGAGCACGCCGACCTATGGGGTGCCGTCGCCGACCGCGGCTTGCTGCTCAGCGAGTCACCGCCGGGCACGCCACCCGAGCCTCATCGGTTCCCACTGCGCAATCGCATCGTCGCCGCGCTGTCGGAGATCGTCATCGTCGTCGAGTCGCGCGAGCGCGGAGGCTCATTGATCACCGCCAGTGAGGCGATCGATCGGTCGATTCCTGTGATGGCCGTGCCGGGACCGGTCGATCGTCGTTGCGCCGCGGGCACGAACCGGCTGATTTGCGACGGCGCCACGCCGGTGTTGGGCGTCGACGATGTTCTGATCGCGTTGTCGTACCAAAATGGTCGTTCCGCGGTGATGGCGGCCGATCTGCGGCCGCGTCCGCGCGGCGTCGACCTCGCTGTGTACCGAGTCGTCGCCGACGATGCGCGCACCATCGACGGCGTTGCCCTCGCGTTGGGACTCAGCCTGGTCGATGCTGCGATGGGACTCGCTCGTTTGGAGGCAAACGGTTGGATTGCGCAAGCAGATGGCTGGTTTGAGCGGACGGGTTCCGCCCTCCGATGACCTTTACCGCGTACCCTGGAGGGCGATGTCGACGCGCCCTTCTCCTCCCGCGACCAGTGCCATGGTCACGACAGGCCTTCTCGAGTCGTGGCACATCGACGGGTTTGTTGCTTCGCTCACCAACAGCGCGTCCAACACGGTGGCGGCATATCGCCGCGATATTGAGGGTTTTATTGCTTGGTTCGGAAGTGCTGGCACTCCCAATCAAGTCGATCGGCTGTTGTTGCGCCGCTACGTGGCGACGCTTACGACGACCGGTTTCGCGAAGCGCAGCATTGCTCGCAAGGTGTCGGCACTCCGTCGCTACTTCGCATACCTTCGTCGCGAGGGTGTGCTGGCGATCGATCCCAGCACGGCGCTGCGCTCGCCGACGGGTGACGGGCGACTGCCCCGTGTGCTCGACCAGGCCGACATCTCGGTGCTGCTCGACGGCCCAAGCCCCGAGGACGAGCCGCATTGGCGTCGGCTTCGCGACGACGCGGTTTTGGAAGTTCTCTACGGCAGCGGCGTCCGTGTGGGCGAGTTGTGCGGCCTCGACCTTGATTCACTCGATCTGGGTGCGGGTGCGGTCTCGGTGTGGGGTAAAGGCTCGAAGGAGCGTCGCCTCCCCCTCAGCGAACCGGCTGTTACCGCGTTGCGCGCGTGGCTCACTGTTCGCTCCGAGGTTGTGTCGGCGAATGTTGGCCCGGCGTTGTTCGGCAACGAGCGCGGTGCGCGCCTTTCACCGCGCGACGTGCGGCGAATCATCGATAGGCGCTCGGCGCGCCCCACACATCCGCACGCACTACGTCACAGTTTCGCGACGCACCTGCTCGACGGTGGCGCCGATCTGCGTGCGGTTCAGGAACTACTCGGCCATGCCGATGTGGCGACCACACAGCGCTACACGCACATCAGCAACCATCGCTTGCGCGAGGTCTACTCGGAGTCGCACCCGCGAGCATGAAACGCGAACTCGACCTCGATCACTGCTGGCAAAGCTGGTTCGCGACGAAAGACGCTGTGGCGCGCGATCGCCTCATCGTTCATTACTCGCCGCTCGTCAAGTTCGTTGCTGGTCGTGTCGGCGCGGGACTCCCGAACAGCGTCGACCCTGGCGACTTGGTGAGTGCTGGCGTGTTCGGCCTCATCGATGCGGTCGAGCGCTTCGATCCCGAGCGCGGTGTGAAGTTCGAGACGTTCGCCGTACCCCGCATCCGCGGCGCGGTCTTCGACGGATTGCGCTCGCTCGACTGGGTGCCGCGATCGGTTCGCAGTCGTGCGCGCGAAGTGGAATCGGCATTTCAGGAGCTCGAAAGCCGCCACGGGCGCGCGCCGACCGACGAGGAATTGTCGGCGCATCTGAAACTCTCGGCCGCCGAGTTTCAAAAGTGGTTAGCTGCGATCGCATCTACGACCGTCGGCCCGCTCGATCGAGCACTCGTCGCGGGCGCGGAACCGCGAGCTCTCACCGGCGACGTACCGGATTCGCCGGCGATGCAGGTAGAGGACGGCGAAGTTCGACGGCTGGTGAAGGGCGAAGTTCGTCGCTTGCCCGATCGCGAGAAGTTGGTGCTGTCGCTGTACTACGACGAGAGCCTGACGCTCGCAGAGATTGGAACCGTGCTCGGCGTCACCGAGAGCAGGGTGTCGCAGATCCACACCAAGGCGGTGCTGCATCTGCGCGCTCGCTTGTCTGCGGCCGGAGTGACCTAAACCAGCACGACCTAGCGCGGCAGGTCCCATGATCGGCGGTTTGGTCATAGCTATTACCGTTTGCTTCGCTCCACCCGTCGATGTTCCGATCGCAATCGGCTTCGCGCGTCCCGAATGTGAGTACTGCCCCGGCCATCGCGGGGTCGAATATCACCCACCCGCCGGTGTTCCTGTGCACGCGGTCATCGGCGGTGTCGTCTCGTTCGCGGGCAGGGTCGCCGGCACGCTCTATGGAGTGGTGGCGCAAGCCGACGGTTCGCGTACGACGTACGGGATGTTGCTGACTCGAACCGTTGGTACCGGCGACGGTGTTGCCGCCGGCCAGGTGGTCGGGTTCTCCTCGGCGAGGCTCTACTTCGGGATGCGCGATCCGGACGACATGCCCATCGATCCGACCGGTTTGCTCGGTCGCTGGGTGGGCCGACCGCGGCTGATTCCGGTCGACGGAACCAGAGCTCGCAGAGGTCCGCCACCCACGCTGACGTGCCCGGCAGCGGTTTCCGACCGATAGCATCACTCGACGGCCCACCGTTCGGTGGCTCGAAATATCACGCACGTACCGTCCTGCGGTCGCCTCGGCGCCAGGTACCTGCGCCATCAACCGCAGGGAAGGAGAAGAGATCACCATGGCTGTCGTCACGATGCGCCAGATGCTGGAAGCCGGCGTTCACTTCGGGCACCAGACCCGCAAGTGGAACCCAAAGATGAAGCGTTTCATCTTCGGTGAGCGCAACGGCATCTACATCATCGACCTCGACCAGACGCTGCAGCGCGTCGAGGCCGCCTACAACTTCGTTCGCGATCTGTCCGCCAAGGGCGGCACGGTGCTGTTCATCGGCACCAAGAAGCAAGCGCAAGACCCCGTCCGCGAGTACGCCGACAAGAGCGGCCAGCCGTTCATCAACGAGCGCTGGCTCGGCGGCATGCTCACCAACTTCGAGACGATCTCGAAGCGCGTCGCCAAGATGCAGGAATACGAGCGCATGCGCGCGACTGGCGAGTTCGAAGCAATGCCGAAGAAGGAAGCACTGCTGCTCACTCGCGAACTCGAGAAGCTACAGCGCAACCTCGGTGGCATTCGTGGGATGAACAAGCGTCCCGACGCTGTGTTCATTCTCGACACGAAGAAGGAACACATTGCGGTGACCGAGGCCAACAAGCTTCACATTCCCGTGATCGCAGTTGTCGACACGAACGTCGACCCCGATGTGATCCAGTACCCGATTCCTGGCAACGACGATGCCATTCGCGCGAACGCGCTGATGTGCCACGTAGTCGCGGAGGCGATACTTGAGGGTCGTTACATCGCGAACAAAGGCAACACGCAGGCAGCTCCCGCCGCCGATCAGGCCAAGCGCGACGCGCGAGTGGTCGCTGCGGTCGACGCCGATCCAGTTGTTGAGGATGCTGTAGTGACTGCAACGGCAGAGAGCTGATCAGGAATGGCATTTACGGCCAAAGATGTACAGAACCTGCGCCAGTCGACCGGCGCCGGCATGATGGATGCCAAGAAAGCTCTTGAAGCCAACGATGGCGACTTCGAGGCTGCCAAGCAGTGGCTGCGCGAGAAGGGACTCGCCGCCAGCTCGAACCGCGGCGATCGCGAGAACACACAAGGTGTCGTGGCGCTAGAGATCAGTGGCAATATCGGTGCCATCGTGAAGCTCAAGTCCGAGACCGACTTCGTCGCCGCCAGTGATCAGTTCAAGGACGAGGCGGCAACGCTTGCGCAGTTGGTCGCCAAGAAGGGCGAAGCAGCCGTCTCTGAACGCGCATCCATCCTCGACGATCTGAAGATCGTGTTGAAGGAAAATATCGAGCTCGGCACCGTCGCGCGCATCGAAGCCGCACCCGGAAATGTGCTCGGCAGCTATCTGCACATCCAAGGCGGTCGCGGCGTGAACGCCGTGCTCGTCGAGATGAGTGGGGCCAACGACGAACTGGCCCACGACGTCGCAGTGCACATCGGCTTTGCTCGTCCGAAGTACCTCAGCCGCGACAACGTTCCAGCCGAGGTGCTCGACCGCGAACGGTCGACCCTCGAAGCATTGAGCCGCAACGAAGGCAAGCCGGAGACGGCACTGCCCAAGATTGTGGAAGGGCGCATCAACGGCTTCTTCAAAGACGTTGTGTTGCTCGAGCAGCCGTACGCGAAGGACGACAAGCAGTCGATCAAGCAGTTCATCGGCAAGGCGACCATCGTCAACTACGTACAGGTCGAGATCGGCTGATCGGTCCCATGGCGACACGTTCGACGAGACCTCGTTGGAAGCGGATCGTCTTCAAACCATCGGGTGAGGCGTTGGCCGGTGCTTCCGGGCAAGGGCTCGACGGTGAAACACTCGATGCCACAGCGCGCGAGATCATGGCCGTTCGCGAGATGGGCGTCGATGTCATGGTGGTCGTCGGTGGTGGCAACTTCTGGCGCGGCCGTCAGGGCGCGATGGCCGGTATGGATGCCACACAAAGCGACCACATCGGAATGTTGGGCACCGTCATGAACTCGCTCGCGTTGCAGGATGCGCTCGAACGCGCCGGCCAGATCACTCGCGTGCAAACGGCCATCGAGATGCCGCGCATCGCCGAGCCATACATTCGTCGCCGTGCCATGAGACACCTGGAGAAGGGTCGCGTCGTGATATTCGCGGCCGGTACTGGCAACCCGTTCTTCACCACCGACACCGCTGCTGCATTGCGTGCCGCCGAGATGGATGCCGACGCAATGCTGAAGGGCACGCACGCCGGTGTCGACGGTGTGTACGACGCCGATCCGCGCAAGGTTCCGACTGCGAAGAAGTACGACGAGATCAGCTATCTCGAGGTGATGACCAAGGATCTCAAGGTGATCGACGCGACGGCGATTGCCTTTTGTCGCGACAACAAGATTCCGATCGTTGTCTTCGACATGTCGTCGCCAGGTGCGCTACAGGCCATTCTGCGTGGCGATTCGGTCGGCACAATCGTGCGCGACCCGGTCAGTTGAACGCCCAGGCGGGTGCCCCATGTGCGGCGCCCATGGTCACTACGCTGGGCCTGTGACCGAAGCAACGATCCTTGACGCGCTCGAAAAGATGGCGAGGGCGGTAGAGCACGTCCAAAACCAGTTCACAACGGTCCGCACCGGGCGGGCATCGCCAGTTTTGGTCGAGAAGTTGCTCATTGATTACTACGGTTCGTCGATTCCACTCCAGCAGCTGGCTGGTTTCTCGGTACCGGAAGCCCGCCAACTCATCGTGAAACCGCACGACGTTGCCTCGTTGGGGGCGATTGAACGCGCAATCCGCGATAGTGATCTGGGTGTCAGTCCCAACAGCGATGGCGTCGTGATACGCATCAACTTTCCTGCGCTCACCGAGGAGCGTCGCAAGGAGTTCGTGAAGATCGTCAAGCACATGGCCGAAGAGGGCCGTATTTCGCTGCGCAATATTCGCCGCGATGCGCGCAAGCATCTGGAAGCAGCCGAGAAGGCCACACAGATCTCAGCGACCGAGCTCGAGCGCGCGGAGAAGGAGATGGACAAGATCACTCACGACCATGTGGACATGGTCGACAAGGCGCTTGGACGCAAAGAGCAGGAGCTGCTCGAAGTCTGAGCGAGCCAGAGGATGGAGGCCCCCGAATGAGCGATGATCAGTGGCGCAGACGCCCCGAAGATGAGGACGACTTTGGCGGACCGTTGTTCGGCGACGAGCCGGGCAGTGGAATGGTCCGAAAGCTTCCGCCGAAGAAGGAATTGGCGAAGAGGGATGTGGACAAGCAGGAATTGGTCAAACGCGAATCGGAGGCGATCTCATTCGGCGATTCCGACGCCGGGCCGCTGCAACATTGGAGTGAACCTCCCACCGGCGAACTACCCGGCGTACTAGCGGCGGGTGCCGAACCAGATCCGACCGACGATCTCGACGTGTGGTCGTCATTCTCGGGCAAGCCGGCCAAGTGGCCCGACGACAGCGGCGCCGACGTCCGCAGCTACGCAGATGATCCCGACGACATCACCGGGCTGCATCCGATCTTCGAGGATGCCGGTGTCTCGTTCGATGAGCCAACGCCACCAGGTCGCGACGTGCCGATCGCGCGCCGCGAACAGGGGCGCATCACCATCGGCACCGATCCAACCGATGGGTTGTCGACACGTTCGTCGTCGAGCTCGTCGCCGCCGTCGCGGCGCACGCGTCCCGAGACGACGGCGCGAAGTGCGCCACAGCGCGGTGCGCAACCCAAAGGTGGTGCGCAACGCACGCGGCCACCAAGTGCTGGCCGACCGACCGCAAAACCATCGGCCGCTACCGGTGGGCGCGACATGCCAACGGCCATTGCAGTTGGCCTGGTATTGGCTGCCATTTTTGTCGGCGCAGTCAAATACAAACCGTGGGCCGTTGCAGCGATCGTGGTGGTCGTGCTCGCTCTGGCAGCGGTCGAGTACTTCGATCGCGTGCGCGAGAAGGGTTACGAGCCCGCGTTAGTACCGGGCATCGTGGCATGCCTCGCGGCTCCGATCGCCGTGTACCGCTACGGCATCGGCGCATTGCCACTGGTGATGTTCTTGTCGCTCGCCGCGGTCGCAGTGATCTTCATCGGTGCCAGGAGCATTCAGTCGAACCCGATGCCGAACATGGCCATCACCATGCTCGCCATCGGGTGGATCGGCTTTTTGGGGTCGTTCGGCGCGGCAATTCTGCATCTTGGCAATCTTGGAATTTTTACGGCCGACGGCTTCACGACCCATCTGGGCACCGACACGTTGTGCCTGATGGCGATCGCTGTCGTCGCCAACGATGTCGGCGCGTTGTTCGTGGGCAGCGCGGTTGGCAGAACGCCGCTGCGTGAATGGATCAGCCCGAACAAGACCGTCGAAGGCTTCATCGGCGGCACGATCATGACGCTCGGTGCGATGTTCCTCGTCGGCGTGTGGGGCAAGTCGACCAGTTGGAACAGCGACGGTGATCTGTTGTTACTCGGCGCGGTCGTGGCGGTGATGGCGCCGATTGGCGATCTGACCGAGAGCATGTTCAAGCGCAATCTCGACGTGAAGGATTTCGGTTCGATCATCAAGGGCCATGGCGGCGTGCTCGATCGCTTCGACGGATTCCTGTTCGTGATGCCCGCTGTGTATTTCCTTCTGATCTACCTGCAGCCCTGGGTCACCAAATAACTGTTCGCGTCGCCATCGCCGGTTCTTCCGGGTCCATCGGAGAACAAACGCTCGATGTCGTGCGCGCCGAGGGCGATCGCTATCAAATCGTTGCTCTCGGCGTCGGCAGCTCGGTCGATGCCCTCGTGCGTCAGGCGCTGGAGTTTCGTCCGCAGGTCGTGGCCATCGCCGACCCGTCGTCGCGAGCTCAGGTCGCGGCGGCATTGCCGTTCGCGCAAGTCGTCGATGATCTTGCCGATCTCGTCGAGCCTGCCGAAGTCGTCGTGAACGGTGTCGTCGGTTTCGCCGGACTGCCCGTCACGATGCGTACGTTGCAACTCGGCCGCCGCCTCGCGCTGGCCAACAAGGAAAGCCTGATTGCCGGCGCACCCATTGTTCAGCCGTTGCGTGCGACTCCCGGTGCCGAGCTGATACCGGTCGACAGCGAGCACTGCGCCGTGCACCAGTGTTTGCGATCATCGGCATTTGCCGATCGCGAGGTCGCC
>JANWKM010000079.1 GCA_025451395.1 Ilumatobacteraceae bacterium | reverse complement strand
GCGGCGAGAATGGCTGACGTGGGTGCTCCACTTGCGATCACGATGGGCGATGCGTCGGGCGTTGGGCCCGAAATCGTGTTGCGCTCGTTCGTCGCCGGTGGCCTTGGCGACAACGTCACGGTGTACGGCGACGAGGCGATACTGCATCACGGTGCCGAGCTACTCGGCCTCAAAGTCGACTGGGATCGCCTTCCGATCGTCGACCTTGCGTTGCTGACGGCCGGCGATCACCGACCGGGAGTTCTCGATGCCGCGAGTGGTGCAGCAGCGCGTGCGTACGTGGAACGCGCAACTCTCGACGCGCTAGCGGGCAAAGTGGCGGGAATCGTCACGATGCCGATGAACAAGGAGGCGACGCAACTCACCGACCCGACGTTCGTCGGTCACACTGAGTTCATCGCCGCCCTTTGCGGCGCGCCGAAGGTGACGATGATGCTGACCAACGGTCCGCTCGCCGTCACTCACGTCAGCACTCACTGCTCGCTCGTCGACGCGATCAAACGTGTCCGCACAAATCGTGTGCTCGATGTGATCCACCTCACCGATGACGTGTTGCGCCGTTTCCTCGACCGGCCGCGCATCGCCGTGTGTGGACTCAACCCGCACGCTGGCGAGCATGGTCTGTTCGGCAACGAAGACATCGAGCAAGTCGCGCCGGCGATCGGCGCCGCCGCCGCAGAAGGCATCGATGCCACAGGCCCGCATCCTGCCGACACCGTCTTTTACCAAGCGGTGCATCGCCACCGCTACGACGCAATCGTGTGCATGTACCACGACCAGGGGCACGCACCGATGAAGTTGCTCGCGTTCGACAGCGCAGTCAACGTCACGCTCGGGCTGCCGATCGTGCGCACTTCCGTGGATCACGGCACTGCCTTCGATATCGCGTGGACCGGGCAGGCGTTCACCGACTCGGTGAAATACGCCGTCGAGTACGCCCGCAAGCTACTCGGGTGATATCGCTCGGCGAGGCTTGGACGCGAGTGTCCCGGAGGTCAGTGCCTGCGTGATCGACGGGGTGTCGGCGAGCAGGCGCTTGGTGTACTCCTCAGTGGGATGGGCGAGCACGTGATCGGTGGGTCCGAACTCGACGATCTTGCCGTCGGCCATGACCACCACGTTCTGTGCGAGCGAACGGACGAGCGGCAGGTTGTGGGTGACGAACAGCATCGCCAGGCCGAGATCGCGCTGCAGTTGCAGCAACAACTCGATGACAGCAGCCTGCACCAGCACGTCGAGCGCTGAAGTGACCTCGTCGCAAATAAGCACTGATGGTCGACTGACGAGCGACCGCGCGATGGCGACGCGTTGGCGTTCGCCACCACTGAGCTGATCGGGGTAGAGCTGTGCGTACGAGGCGTTGAGCGACACCTTCTCGAGCATTTCGCCGACGGTGCGCTGCGCCTCGTGCTTACCCACGCCAGCGACGCGTAGTGGTCGGGCAACCGACTCGCCGACACTGCGTCGCGGGTGCAGCGAGCTGTAGGGGTTCTGGAAAACATATTGGATCGAGAGTCGCTGAGCGGTCGGCCGGTCGCGCGACGACCGTTCCATAGGTGAACCGTTGAGGATGATGTCGCCGGTCCAGTCGCGATGGAGCCCGCCGATCGAACGCGACAGCGTGGTCTTACCGGAGCCGGATTCGCCGACCAACGCAACGCACTCGCCCTGATGCACCTCGAAATCGATGTCGTGCACAACCTGCAGCCCGGTGTACGAACAACAGACGTTCCGCAATGCCAGTGCAATCCCCTCAGTGGACGACGACCCGAACTGCACACCCTTGGCCAACGTTCGGTCGGGCACGTCGCCGGCCCGGTAGCAGCGCACGGTGTGACCAACCGCGACCTCGGTGACGGCGGGGAATACCTCGTGGCATTCGGCAATTGCCAGTTCGCATCGCAACGCGAACGCACAGCCGACCGGACGTTTGCCTGGCGATGGTGCGCGACCACGTAGGCCAACGATCGTGTGGTCGCCGCTGATGTCGGGCGCAGCGGCCGTGAGGTAGCGCGTATACGGATGCTGCGGATCATCGAAGATGGTGCGCGTCGGCCCCTGCTCGACGATACGCCCTGCGTACATCACGGCCACTCGGTCGGCGAGATTGGCGACCACCGCAAGGTCGTGCGTGACGTAGAGCGCCGCGACCTTGTGCACGCTGGTCAGTTGGCGGATGGTCGTCAACACGTGGGCTTGGGTGCTGACATCGAGCCCGGTCGTCGGTTCGTCGAGCACGATGACCGAGGGGCGACATGCAAACGCCATTGCTAACCCGACACGTTGCTGTTGTCCGCCGGAGAGCTGATGCGGATAACGACGCATGAATTGGCGGGTTCCGGGAAGCAGCACCTCGCCCATCACTTCAACGGCGCGCTCGCGACGAGCCTCGTTCGACTCGCCGAAGCCATGGAACTCCATGACTTCCATCAACTGTGTCTCAATCCGCAGCGCCGGGTTCAGCGAGGTCGACGGATCTTGTGGCACGTAACTCACCAGGTGGCCGCGCGCCGCTCGCAGTTGCTTGTCGTCGAGTTCCAGCATCGAAGAGTCGCCGATGTGTACTGAGCCGCCAGCGAGCCGCACGCCGCGCCGCGCATGCCCGAGGACGCTGAGGCCGACCGTGGTCTTGCCCGAGCCCGATTCGCCGACCAACCCGAGAACCTCACCAGGCGCAATCGCGAGATTGACCTCATCGACGATGTCTTCGCCGCTGCTGTCGACCACGATGCGCAGATCTTTGATGGTCACCGCGTTGATGGTCGACGCAGCCGTTGACTTCGTGGTCGCCGCTGCCGAGGGACTCACGCGTCGCCCCGTTGACGATCGACGCCAGCCGCAGCACGAGACAAACCGTCGCCGATCAGACCAGTGCCGATGGTGAGCAACGCGATCGCAATGACTGGCAATGTCGTTCCCCATGGCTGGTCGCCGAGCAAGCCGCTGCGGTGCTGGTCGATCATCAATCCCCAGTTGGCGGAGAGTGGATCGGCAGTGAAGCCAAGGAAGGCGATGCCGGCGATGACACCGATCGAGAATGTGAGCCGCAGGTTTGCCTCCACCAAAAGCGGAGCGGTGATGTTGGGGAGCAGTTCGTCCTTCAGAATTCGCCAGCGCGGTTCTCCTAAAGCCTCGGACGCCGCGACAAAGTCGCGTTCGACGACCGAGACCGCCGACCCGCGAACGACTCGCGCGATACGAGGTGTGGTCGAGACACCTACCGCCATAATGATCAGAACGTTGGTGGCGCCGAACATCGCGATGACGACCAGTGCCAGGATGATTTGCGGAAATGCCAGGATGATGTCCATCGCCCGCATCAGCACATCGTCGAGCTTGCCGCGGTTGTAGGCGGCAATGAGACCGATGATCGTGCCGAGAACGAGCGCGAGGAGCGTCGCGAGAAATGCGCTGATGAGAATCGGCCGGCCGCCGTACAGGAATCGCGTCCAGATGTCGCGACCGAGCTCGCCGGATCCGAACAGCGACTTCTCGTGAATCTTCGGGGAATCGGACGGCTGCATTGCGACGCCGATCCCTTGATTCTCGCCGTAGGGGGCGAAATAGCGACCAAAGAACGCGAGGAACACAAGCGCGGCGGTGATGATCAAACCGATTCGGGTACGCCACATCCGCAGCGCCACGCGCATGACCCCCGGAGGCTTGAACGATTGCCGCGGCAGGGGGAGAGCACCGTCGACATTGTCCTCGGCATCAGAGACGATGGTCATGACACCCTCGTTCGCAATCGTGGGGTGACGAGAATGGTCGCGACGTCGGCGATGAGGTTCACCAATACGTAGACGGTTGCAAGAATCATGACGAGGAACTGGATCACAGGAATGTTGCGAATGCCGACGGCGTCCTTGAGTGCCCCGCCGATGCCGGGGTAGTTGAACAGATACTCGACGACGATTACGCCACCAGCGAAGTACGCAATGTTAAGGGCGATCACTTGGAAGACCGGGCCGAGCGAGTTTGGCAAGGCGTGGCGCCACAACACCGTACGCTCTGGTGCGCCCTTCAAGCGAGCCATCTCGACGTAGTCGCTATCAAGGACCTCGATCAACGCGGCGCGCGTAACTCGTGAGATGTACGGGACTGCACCCAGAACGAGCGTCGCCGTTGGCAGCACCATTTGATCCAGATGCTGCCACGCTCGATCAGTGCCGAACTGAGCGACCGCCGGCAGCAACTTCCACTGCACCGTGGCAAAGGTGATGACCAAGATCACCCCGATGACGAACTCGGGGATCGAGGCGAGGGCGAGCATCGAGAACGACGAGATCTGATCGAATGTTTTGTCGCGGCGGCGAGCTTGCACTGCACCGATCAGCAGCGACAACGGGATAGAAATCGCAGATGCAAGTGTCAGCAGGAACAGCGAGCTGACCACGCGCGCGCTGATGAAGTCCAGAATCGGAACGTCGTTGGACATGGACCGGCCCGGATCGCCGCGCACGAGTCCCCATAACCAGTGGAAGTACTGGTTGAGTAGCGGCTTATCGAGACCGAGCTTCTCGCGCAACACGGCGACACGTTCCGGGTTTGCGTTGCGGCCGAGTACTGATTGCGCAGCGTCGCTAGGCAGCGCTTGCGTCGCCGCGAAAATGAAGATCGAAACGATGAACAGAGTGAGCACGCCAAGAAAGAGGCGCCGCCCAATGAATTTCATCAATCCCCAACGATTCGACACGGCCCCCTCAGCCCATTCAATTATCTGCGTATGCGACACGGCAGGCCATCGCGCTGGATGGCCTGCCGTGCAGCGGTATTCGGATTACTCAGTCTGCGGCGAAGGACAGGTCCTGCCAGCCGCGGCCGTAATGGTCGAGGTTGAGAGTGTTTGCCCTTTCGACGAGGCCTACGACTCGCTTGTTGAAGCCATCGAGCTGGTTCTGGAAGAACGGGATGATGAGCCCGCCCTCTTCGTACAACTCGTTCTGCATCTTGTCGGTGATTACCTTGCGCTTGACCGGGTCGACTTCTCCGACGGCGTCGTTGTAGTCCTGGAGGAAGGTTGACTCGGGCCGAACGTGGGTCTCGGGTACACCGAGAGTCGCCGCGAGAGTCGCGTCGATGCCATTCGGCCAGTGATCGTCCGGGTACGGCGCCGTCGGCAAGCTGCTGGAAGCAACTTGCGCAAGGAAGTTGCGAGTACCCCAGTAATCGACGCCGAATGGACGCTTCAGGTATTCGTCGACCCAGTACGAGCCGTCCATGACGACAGCGTTCACGGTGATGCCGGCATCGGCCGCCATCGTGGAGAACGACTGAATCATCTCCGGCAAGCCAGCGGTGTCGTTGGGTGCAAAGAGGTCGACTGTCATGTCGGCCTGTCCGGCGTCTGCCAGCAACGCCATTGCGGCAGGAATGTCCTGGTCGCGCTGGTCGAGCTCGTCACCGATGTAGGCAGCGTCGAGCGGGGCGAACAGGTCGTTGGCGACACTGCCGAATCCGGCGAGCACCTCGTCGACCATCTGTTGGCGATTCACGATGAGGCGCATGGCCTGGCGTACACGCACGTCGTCAAACGGCGCGATGTCGACTGCCATGAAGATGGTCAGCCAGCCGCCACCCGCAGCGTTGAGCACGCCGAAGTCTTGGCCCTGGAGCGTCTCGACGGCGGTGGCCGGGATGTCGGCCGCGCAGTCGATCTGATCGGCGATCAGGGCGTTGATCATCGCATCGCCATCGGCGAAGTCGAGGATGTGCACCTCGTCGAAGCTGCCCTTGCCGCGCCAGTGATCGTCGAACCGTGAGTGGATCGACTGGACGCCGACATCGAACTCCTCGAGCTTGTAGGCGGAGGTACCGATCTGCGTGGTCGGATCGCCGTCGAAGCGGGTATAGCCCACCGGAACGACACACGTCGTGTACGCGCACAGCGCCTCTTTGAAGTTGGAAACCAGCTGCTTCAGCGTGATGTCGACGGTAAGGTCGTCGACTTTGGTGATGCCTTCCGGCGCGAGAATCGGGCGCATCGCGGAACCACCGAAGACGGCCAGATCTGGGTCGAGCAGGCGGTTCAACGAATAGACGACATCGTCGGCGGTGACCGTCTTGCCATCGTGGAACAAAACTCCGTCACGCAGATGAACGATGTAATGGTCGGCTGCGACGGCTTCCACTTCCTCGGCAAGCCCGTACTCGTTGACCACTTCGTACTCGGGGTTGAAGTTCAGCAACCCTTCCCAGCCGGTGACGCAACGCATGATGTCGGCCTTGGAAATAATGTGTTGGCCGTCCATCAGGTCGTTGGAACCACCGAGTGTGCCGACGCGCAAGATGCCACCGCTCTTTACCTCTGGCAATGTGGTGGCTCCACCCGCGGTGGTCTCGGAACCTTCGGTATTAGATGTTGACTTCTTGTCGTCGTCGCAGGCTGCGAGTGTGAGTGCAGTCGCCGCGGCGCTGGTTCCGACGATGAACTGGCGTCTGTTGACGGTGTTCTTCGGAATCCAGATCTTCTTGGCTTGCTCGGCCATTCAGGCCTCCCCCTCTGGTCGTCGACCACAGAACCGTGGTCGCTGCGCGGACAATAGCGCGATTCCTGGAAGGATTCGACACCGTGACCGCTTCGCAACCCACTGTTCACCCCACGGCTGCCGACCTACTTGCGGCCGACGCCCTGGCCGACGTTCAGTACGAGCACACCGACGGTGTCATCGACCTGACCTGGGGTCACCCCGATCCATCGGCGCTGGCCTCGGAGGCCGTCGCCGAGGCGGCACAGTCGGCGCTGGCCACTCACGGTTGGCAAGCCCTCACATATGGAGCGCCGTGTGGCGCCGCGTTCACTCGCGCCGCCATCGCATCGCTCCTCACACGTACCGACACCGGTAGTGAAACGGCAGGCGTCACAGCAGATGAAGTCATCGTCACCGCCGGCAGTTCCGGTGGGCTCGACTTGTTGCTCACGCTGTTGGCACGGCCGGGCGATGTCGTGGTCGTCGAGCAACCAACGTATTTCCTCGCGTTGCGCATGTTCGCCGACCACGGCGTGCAGGTGGTCGGACTCGATGGCGACGCCGACGGTCCCTCGTCGGCAGACCTGCAGCGCAAAGCAGAGGCGACGAGCAAGCAGAAGAACCTCTTCATGTATCTCGTACCGACATTCGCCAACCCGACCGGACGTTGTCTGCCCACCAGCCGGATCGACGAGTTGCTGAGCGTCGCGCGCAGCAACTCCATACTGGTGATCGAGGACGACGTCTACCGCGACACGGCGCCGGCGCCACCGCCCTCGATGTGGAGTCGCGACCGCGATGTCGTGGTTCGGCTCGGATCGTTTTCGAAGTCGCTCGCCCCTGGAATGCGGGTTGGTTTCATCACGGGCGGCAGCGACCTGATCACGCAGATTGGCGCGTGCGGTCTGCTCGATTCCGGCGGCGGACTCAATCACTTCGCTTCGATGATCGTCGGCGAGCTGATCGGTAGCGGCCGTTTCGACGAGATCGCAGCTGCTGGGAAGCGTCGCTACACCGAACGCTGCGCGGCGCTGGCCGAAGCGCTCGATGCAAAGCTGTTCACATTCACAATTCCGGCGGGCGGCTACTTCCTCTGGCTGGCGCTGCCCGAGGGCGTATCGTCGGCCGGCGCAGTCTCGGCTGCACGCGCCGCCGGGGTGCTCGTGTCTGACGGGCGGCCGTTCCTCGTCGATGCGCCCGATGCCGGTCACATTCGGCTGTCGTTTAGCATGCTCGACGTCGATCTCCTGCGCGAAGGTGCCACCCGGCTGAACCGAGCGATAGCGTCGTTAATGCCCTGATTTTGCTGTGCCCCCACGACACATGGATTACGACGCCTTCTTCACCGGTGCACTCGATCAGCTGCGCGATGAGCGGCGATACAGAGTGTTCGCCGACCTCGAGCGCCGGGCTGGACGTTTTCCGCACGCCGTGTGGCACTCGCCGGAAGGTCCCCGTGATGTTGTCGTGTGGTGCTCGAACGACTACCTCGGTATGGGCCAGCACCCAGACGTGATCGCAGCGATGATCGACACAGCCACGCGCATGGGAACCGGCGCTGGCGGCACGCGCAACATCGCTGGGTCGCATCACCCGATGCTCGAGCTCGAGCGAGAACTTGCCGACCTCCATGGCAAGGCCGCGGCGCTTGTGTTCACCTCCGGCTACGTATCCAACGAAACCGGAATCTCGACGCTCGCCAAGCTGATGCCGAACTGCATCGTTTTCTGCGATGCGATGAATCACAACTCGATGATCGAGGGCGTGCGCCAGTCCGGTGCGAGCAAGCAGATCTTCCGCCATAACGACATGGACCATCTCGAGCAGCTACTCGGCGCCGCCGACAAGAACTGTCCGAAGCTGATTGTGTTCGAGACGCTGTATTCCATGGACGGCGACGTCGCCCCGATCGCGCGTATTTGCGACCTCGCCGAGCGATACGGCGCGATGACCTACGCGGACGAGGTACACGCGGTTGGGCTGTACGGTCCGCGCGGCGCAGGAATGGCGGCGCATCAGGAAACGATGGATCGGGTTGACATTTTGGAAGGAACTCTCGCGAAAGCCTTTGGTTGCCTCGGGGGATACATCGCTGGCGATGTCAATGTGATCGACGCGTTGCGCGGTTACGCACCGGGATTCATTTTCACGACTGCGCTGCCGCCCGCGATCTGCGCAGCCGCGACCGCCGCGGTGCGACATTTGAAAGTGTCGGACGCAGAACGCGAACGCCATCAACACAATGTGCGACGAGTGAAAGAGGTGCTCGCCGCCGCTGGGCTGCCCGTGATGCACAACGAGACGCACATCGTTCCTGTCTTCGTCGGCAACCCCGACAAGTGCAAGGAGGCGACCGACATGTTGCTCTCCGACCATGGCATCTACATTCAGCCGATCAACTATCCGACCGTGCGCAGGGGCACCGAGCGTCTTCGCATCACGCCGACACCACACCACGACGACAAGTTGATCGCTGCGCTCGTCGACGCGTTGGTCGACGTGTGGAAGCGACTTGAGCTACCGCTCACCTACTCGGGGAGCGCGGCGTGAAGTTCGAGACGTTTCCGATCGACGATCAGCTTTGGATGGCGCTGCGCGTCGGAGTTGCGGCCGTTCTCGGGGGATTGGTCGGATGGGAACGCGATCGTGCCGGCAAGACAGCCGGTATTCGCACACACATGCTCGTAGCGGCGGCGGCAGCATTGGCGGTCGGTTTGGGCGACTTGGTGCTGGCCCATTCGAACGGAGGCGATCCCACGCGAATGATGCATGCGGTCTTCACCGGTATCGGGTTCATCGGCGGCGGCATGATCTTCACTCAAAAGCGAGCGCGTGGTCCTTTCGGGATCACCTCAGCTGCGACCGTCTTGATGGTCGCGGGAATCGGAGCGGCATGCGGCCTCGGCGCCCCGCTGGTGGGGGTGACGGTGACCCTTTTTACGCTTGTCACCCTGATCGGGGTGCGGCACGCCGAGGAAGCGATACGTGCTCGCTTCCGGGGCGATGTCGACGACGATGACGAGGCTTGACGGTTACTCCCGCGCGAGTTCAGTGCGGGCCGTCGCCTGTACATCGTCGCCGTCGCGTCTGCTGTGAATTTCGAATGAAGCCCGTTCGATTGTGCCGGTGAAGGGGAACGGCCCGTCGTAGTCCGAGACAACCGTCGATAGTGCGTCGCGTCCGATGTCGAGCCCGGTGGAGCCCAGCATGCGAACCAGTTTGGGGATCGCGACAGAACTGAGATCGGCACCGTCGGCACCGATCACGATGGTGCCCGTGGAACCGACACGCTCGAATCGTGCGCTGAGCGTGTGGCGACCTGCCTTCAACAGGAGTGGAGCGGTGGCTCGGAAGTGAGTGCCCAGCGCGTTGTAGTCGAAATGCAGTTGGCCATCCTTGATGAAGAAGCTTTGACCGACGTTGTGGCTGCCGCGGGCATACAGCACGCCCTCTGGGTAGTCGACGACAACCACTTCAATCGTCAGCGTCCACGGGCGACCACCGAGTGGTGGGCACACGTCGGAAGGGATGTGCGAGATAGGGGAGAGGTAGTCGTAAGTGCGCCGCGCGTGAGGAGTGGCCGGCCGCGGTGTGCCGCCGAAGAGTTCGATCGTTCGATCGTCGAGCGGCAGCACACCCATCTCGTCGGCTTGGCTCCACCACAGGTCGATCATCGTGCGCAGCTTGTCGGGCTGCTCGGTTGCCAGGTTGTGGCACTCGGAGAAGTCGCTGTCGAGGTGGAACAACTCCCATTCGGAATCGTCGTAAGCGTGGCCCGGTTCGTGGTAGGTCGTTGCCTTCCATCCGTCGGCCCATATTCCGCGATGACCCATCTGCTCGAAGTACTGGACGTTGCGTTGCGGCGGCGCGTCACGGTCGTCGAATGTTGCCCGCAGCGAGCGACCGTGCATCGGAATCTGCTCGACGCCGGCCACCGTCGATAGTGCTGGCGCGCCTGTGATGTCCAGCACCGTCGCCGCAAGGTCGATGGCGTGGCAGAACTGGCCGCGCACTTCGCCTCGCGCCTCAATCCCGCTCGGCCAGTGCACGACCAACGGATCGCGCACTCCGCCGCCGTATGTGTTCTGTTTGTACCAGCGCAGAGGACTGTTGCCCGCTTGCGCCCAACCCCACGGGTAGTTGCTGTGTGATCGCTCGGTGCCGATGTCGTCGAGCCGGTGTTCGACGAGCTGATCGATGTCTTCCCACATCGCGTTGAAGAAGCTGAACTCGTCCATCACCCCGAACGGCCCGCCCTCGCGCGATGCCCCGTTGTCCGACAGGACGAGCAACAGCGTGTTGTCGAGCAGGTCGCGTCGCTCGAGGAAGTCGACGAGCCGGCCGATCTGAGCGTCGGTGTGCTCGAGCATCGCGGCGAAGGCTTCCTGAAGCCGCGCCGCGAACGCCCGCTGGTTCCCGGTGAGGTCGGTCCACGCCGGCACGCCGGGGTTGGGCGGGGCCAGCGTGGTCCCCGCAGGCACGATGC
>JANWKM010000078.1 GCA_025451395.1 Ilumatobacteraceae bacterium | reverse complement strand
TCGGTGGACCACTGATCATGTTCACCAAGATGATGGTGCTGACCGGAATCATCATGTGGGTGCGCTTCAGCTATCCGCGGGTCCGTGAAGACCAACTGCAACGCTTCGCGTGGAAGGTTCTCATTCCGGTCTCGCTCATCAACATCATGGTGACCGCAATTTTGAAGGTGGCGTTCTAATGGCGAAACCGCGTGTCCCCGGACTGCTCAAGGGCCTCGGCGTCACCTTCGGCACGATGGCGCACACCATGAAGCCGAAGAGGCTCGGCGGTGGCGCCGCGACGGTTCAGTATCCGCGGGAAAAGGAGACGCCAACGATTCGGGCGCGTGGCGTGATCGCGCTTCGCGAAGACAACTGCACGTCGTGCATGCTGTGCGCGCGTAGCTGCCCCGATTGGTGCATTTACATCGAGGGTCACAAGGAATTGGCGCCGCCCAGGCGCGCTGGCGGTGCGCCCAGGAAGGTCAACAAGCTCGATCGCTTCGACATCGACTACGCGCTGTGCATGTACTGCGGGATCTGCGTCGATGTGTGCCCATTCGACGCGCTGTTCTGGAGTCCCGAGTACGAGTACAGCGAGCCGAAGATCGCCGACCTGCTGCACGACAAGGCCAAGCTTGGGGAGTGGATGGAGACGGTGCCGGAAGCCCCGGAGTTGGAAGCGGGCGCCGAGAAGAAGAAGGGCAAGTGATGTTGCTCTCTGCCGTGACCATCGCTACCGATATAGAAGTCGCGCAAACCATCGGCTTCGGCATCATCGCCGCGATGATGATCGCAGGCGCGCTCAACGTCGTGATCAGCAAGAACGTTGTGCACGCGGCGTTGTCGTTGGTGATGGTCATGGCTGGAGCCTCGGCGCAATATCTCTTGCTCGCTGCTGAGTTTGTTGCCGTAACGCAAGTGCTGGTGTACATCGGTGCGGTGATGGTGTTGTTCCTGTTCGGTGTGATGCTCACCCGAGCCAAGCTCGGCAGGGACACAGATCTCAACAATGAGAAGGGATGGATGCTCGCGCTCCCGATCGCACTGCTCCTGCTCGGCGTCATGTCGTTTGTGCTGATCAAAGGATTCGACGACACTCGCATCTCCGGCAGTGGTGAGGGCAAGATTGGCGGCGCCGCGAACGTGCTACTGAGCGATCGCATCTTCTCCACGTACGCGCTGCCGTTCTGGGCACTCTCGTTCGTGCTGCTCGCCGCCGTCATCGGCGGCATCGTCTTGGCCAGGAAGGATTAGTCGTGTTGATCAACGAGTTCCTGTTGCTCGGCGCCGTGTTGTTCTGCATCGGCGTGTACGGGGTCATCGCTCGCAAGAATGCGGTGCTCGTGCTGATGAGCATCGAGCTGATCCTCAACTCGGTGAACATCAATCTGCTTGCCTTTGATCGTCTCAACGGCGGGAACGATGGGGCAGTGTTCGCGCTGTACATCATCGCCGTTGCTGCTGCTGAGGTCGGCGTCGGCCTCGCCATGGTGCTGCTGATCTTCCGCAATCGCAAGACGATCTCGCTGGATGACCTCTCGGAGATGAAGGGCTGAGATGGGCTGGTTCCTCGAACATGCGTGGTTGATCCCGGCGATCCCGGGTGCCGCGTTCGCGCTCATCATTCTCATCGGCAAACGCATGCCGCGCGGTGGGAGCGAGATCGGTATTGCCAGCATGCTTGCCGCGCTCGTGCTCTCGGCCGGCGCGGCCTACCAGTGGATCGAGCACGTCAACTCCAGCGACGGAGAGGCGGAAGCGGTACTGAATCGTTGGGAGTGGTTCCGAATCGGCGACCTGAAGGTGTCGATCGGTTCGCACCTCGACGGTCTGGCGGTCATGATGCTGCTGCTCGTCGCGTTCATCTCGACGCTGGTGCAGATCTATTCCACCGAGTACGTACGCGGCGATCGCCGCTACACGCATTACTTCGCCAGCATCACGTTGTTCTCGGCGGGCATGCTGGTGATGGTGCTGGCACCCAACATGGTGCAGTTGCTGCTCGGTTGGGAAATCATGGGCCTGTGCTCGTTCCTGCTGATCGGGCATTGGTGGGAAGAGCGAGTCAATAGCGAGGCGGCGCTGAAGGCCTTCTGGACGGTCCGCGTCGGCGACATGGGCCTGCTGGTCGGAATCGCGATGTTGCTGTCGATCTTCCACACGCTCGAGATCGGCGAGATCAACGAGGCCGCCGCTTCCGGAGACTTCGACAGCAAGCGGCTGCTGATGTGGGCCGCGGTCGCGTTGTTCATTGCTTGCATTGGCAAGAGCGGCCAATTCCCGCTGCACACGTGGTTGCCCGACGCGATGGCCGGCCCGACGCCCGTCAGTTCGCTGCTGCACTCGAGCACGATGGTCGTTGGCGGCGTGTTCCTGGTCGCGCGCCTGTACCCCGTGTTCCACGTCGGACTCGACATGAACATTCTGGGTCAGCACTTCAACCTGATCGCGGTCATCGGCGGCATCACTGTTCTGATTGCCGCCGGTCTCGCGTTCGTGCAGAACGACATCAAGAGGGTGCTGGCGTACAGCACGGTCAGCCAACTGGGTTACATGATGATGGGTCTCGGCGTCGGCGCATGGACCGCTGCCGTCTTCCACATCTTCACGCACGCCTTCTTTAAGTGCTGCCTGTTCCTCTGTGCGGGTTCGGTCGCCCACACCGGCAGCCATCACAGCTTCGACATGAAGAAAGACATGGGCGGGCTGCGCAAGTCGATGCCGATCACCTTTGCGGCGTGGATCGCCAGCACACTCGCGCTGTGCGGCATTCCGTTCGTGAGCGGTTTCTTCTCCAAGGACGAGATCATCGACTCGGCGAAGCACAACGACTACAAGGTCTTCTACCTGGTCGGCATCATCGGCGCGTTCATGACCACCGCGTACATGACGCGGGCGACGTATCTCACGTTCTTCGGCAAGGCACGAGGTGCGGCGGCGCACTTCGTTCACGAGCTCGAACACGAGCACAAGACCACTCACGACTCGCCGTGGCCAATCACCGTTCCGCTGGTCATTCTCGGCCTGCTCGCCATCTTCTCCGGCTATCTCAACGCGGCACCATTCAAGTGGCACTGGTTCGAGCGTTGGACCGAGTCGGCAATCGGCCTACCGCTCGGCGAGGGCATCTTCGCCCTCCCGCACCCACCCGAGTTCTCGTGGACCTCGGCCGCACCGGGGCTTGTGCTAGTTGCTGCTGGATTCGCGGTAAGTCTGCTGTTGTGCCGAGCCGTGTTCGGCAGCGAAACCTCGCCGCTACGCGGGTTGACCGAACGCAACATCGCGCTACGCGCTGGCCACAAGTTCTTGGTCAACAAGTACTACCTCGATGCGCTGTACGAGAAAGTCATCGTGCACGGCATCGCGTATCCGATCAGTAGGGCTGCGTATTGGACCAACCAGCACATCATCGACGCAGTGGTCAACACGGTCGGTAAGGCTGGCAGGCGCACGGGTGATTTGGTGTACAAGTACATCGACCAACTGCTGGTCGACGGTGCTGTCAACGGAAGTGGTACAACCGCACGCGGCGCCGGTGGTGCGTTGCAACCGGTGCAATCAGGCAAGGTCAACATGTACGGAGCATTGCTGTTCGGTGCCGCAGCAGTCGGTGGGCTCGTACTCGTTCTCGTGAACAGTTAAGAGGGACACGTCGATGGAACCGATTCAAGACCTGCAGTGGCTGCTCAGCCTCGGTACCTTCCTGCCGTTGGTGGGTGTGCTGCTGATGTTGTTCGTCCCGAAGAAAGACGTCGACACGGCCAAGACGATCGCGGTGGGCACGGCGCTCGCAACGTTGGCTGTCGGCGTCTACACAGCGCTGAAGTTCGATTACGGCCAGAGCGAGCGGCTGCAGTTCTTCACGTCGAACAGTTGGATCAAGCCGATTAGGGCCACCTACACGATCGGCCTCGACGGCATCAGCTTGCCGCTGTATCTGCTGTCGATGGTCATCACCGTGGTGGTGATGATCTACAGCTGGAACCACGTGCCACCCCCGGGCAACACGAAAGCGTTCTTCATTCTGATGCTCGTCCTGCAAACCGGAATGGCCGGCACATTCATGGCGCAGGACCTCATCCTCTTCTTCGTGTTCTTCGAACTGGTGCTGCTGCCGATGTACTTCATGATCGGGGTATGGGGCGGCGACAACCGACAGTACGCATCGCTGAAGTTCTTCCTCTATACAATGTTCGGTTCCGCGCTGATGCTCGTGGGTTTCATCGCGTTGTTCGTGGTCACCAAGAACAACGCATCCGACCCGGCTGCAGCCAACTTCAGCTTCCAGTGGTTCAACGAGAACGGCCCCGACGTCGCCCGCAACACCGCGGTCTGGATTTTCGCCGGGCTGTTCATCGGCTTCGCCGTCAAGGTGCCGATGTTCCCGTTCCACACATGGTTGCCCGACGCTCATACCGAGGCACCGACACAGGGCTCGGTAATCCTGGCCGCGATATTGCTGAAGCTCGGTACCTACGGCTTCGTCCGTATTGCGATTCCGTTCCTGCCGCAGGCGGCGGTGAAGTGGGCGCCGGCGATCGCAGTGCTCGCGGTGATCGGCATCATCTACGGCGCGCTCGGCTGTCTGGCGCAGACCGACATGAAGCGACTGATCGCGTTCTCGTCGGTCGCGCACATGGGCTTCGTCATGCTCGGTATCAGCACGCTCACGGATCTCGGTATCAACGCGGCACTGTTCGGGATGGTCGCGCATGGCCTGATCACCGGCATGTTGTTCTTCATCGCGGGTTCCGTGAAGGAGCGCTACCACACGTTGCAGATCAGCCAGCTCAGCGGGATGTTGAAGCAGATGCCCAGAATGGGCTGGATCTTCGGCTTCTGCGCGATGGCGTCGCTCGGCCTACCCGGCCTTGCCGGTTTCTGGGGCGAGTTCCCCGCGTTGCTGAGCGCCTGGAGCCCCGCGCAGGTGTTGGTGAGCAACGGCCACTTAGATCTGTTCCGCATTCTCACCACTATCTCTGCGCTCGGCACGGTGCTGGCGGCTGGCTACCTGCTCTGGCTGTTCCAGCGCACAGCGATGGGCGAGCCGGCGGCAATATCGGTCGGCTCGGCCGGCCACGACAGTCACGACATTCACGACGTCAACGCGTTCGAGTGGGCCGCCTGGACGCCGTTGCTGATCGCGATCGTGGTGCTGGGCATCGTGCCGAAACTGCTGCTCGATCTCTCCGACCCGGGCGTGCAACTGATCACCGAAGTTTTTAGGAAGTAACACGTGCTCGCTTTCTCGTCGCCTGTCATCGATTACCACGCGTTGGCACCGGAGCTGGTGCTCTCCGCCGGTCTCTGTGTGGTGCTGCTGGTCGACCTGTTCGTGCCCGATCATCGGCGCTGGATCACGGGCACCCTGACGGGGTTGTTCCTGCTCGGGGCATTGGTTCCCGTCGTGACGTTGGCCGTCATCGGCGACGATGTTCGCAGCTCGTTGAGTGGCGAGGGCGTGACTGGCCGCTACGTCGTCGACAACTTTGCTTTGGTATTGAAAGCGTTGTTCCTGCTCACCGGCTACATCGTTGTGTTGTTGAGTGCGCACGAGATCGAGGAGGGTCACTACCAGGGCGAGTTCTACGTACTGCTCCTCAGCAGTGTGCTCGGCATGGTGATGATGGCGAGCGCGCGCGACCTCGTCAGCCTGTTCATTGCCCTCGAATTCCTCTCCATCCCGGCCTACATGATGGCCGCATGGAAAAAGCGCGACCGGAAGAGCAACGAAGCCGGAGTGAAGTACTACCTGCTCGGCGTGTTCGCCAGCGCGGTGATGCTCTACGGCATGAGCCTGCTCTACGGAGTCGCAGGAAGCACCCTGCTGACCGATATCGGCAAGTCGGTCACGCTCAAAGGCGACAGGGTCGGCGTGCAGGTACTCGGTGTTGTGTTTGTGATAGTTGGCTTCGCCTTCAAGGTCAGCGCGGTGCCGTTTCACACATGGGCGCCCGACACTTATGAGGGTGCGCCAACGCCGGTCACCGCCTTCTTGAGCGTCGGTTCGAAGGCTGCGGGTTTTGTCGGGCTTGTGGTGCTTGTTTATCTCGCATTCCCGCAGGCTCGCGACGTCTATCGCCCATTCCTCTGGGTGATGGCCGCGCTGACGATGACGATCGGCAACCTCATCGCGCTCAAGCAAACGAACATCGTGCGCATGCTCGCCTACTCGAGTGTCAGCCAAGGTGGATTCATCCTGATGCCACTCGCGATGGCCTTCACCAACGGCGCGCAAGAGACATCGCTGCGCGCAGTCATCGTCTACCTCATCATCTATGCGGCGACCAATCTTGGTGCCTTCGCAATTGTCATCGCCGTGTCGCGCAAGACCCGCAGCGGCGAGATCACCAGCTTCGGCGGACTGTTCCAGTACGCACCCGGCCTGACGGTGCTGATGACGGTGTTTCTCGCATCGCTGGCAGGGATTCCGCCCTTGGGTGGTTGGTACGGGAAGTTTGCCGCCTTCCGCGCCGTGCTCGATGCGGCGGGCGGATGGGGATACACGATTGCGATCGTCGGCGCCGTCAACGCCGTGATCGCCACCGCCTACTACGTCAATGTGATGCGCGAGATGTGGATGAAGCCCGTCCCCGATAGCGACGTCACGCCGATCAAGGTGTACGGATCCGTGCAGGCCGCACTCGTCATCTGCGGTGTCGCAACTCTGGTGTTGGGCGTGCTGCCCGGTCTGATTGCCAAGGTCGGAGCAATCACCGATCTCGCGACCGGCCCTTGAACAAGGTCCTGCGCTTCGACGAATACCTCGAGAGAGCGCTGTACGGCGCTCAAGGGTTCTACTCGACTGCCGGATTTGCCGGTCGCCGCGGCGACTTCATCACATCGCCAGAGGTCGGTCCGCTCTTCGGTGCGGTACTCGCTCGCTGGATCGACGCCGAGTTCGAGCGGCTTGGACAGCCCGACGACTTTCGCGTTGTCGAGGTTGGTGCCGGACCCGGAACCTTGGCCCGCTCGATTCTGCTGGCGGCGCCGCAATGGACGGGTCGCTACGTCGCGGTCGAGTTGTCTGCCGTGCAACGGGCAACTCATCCCGACGGCGTCGAGTCCGCGGCAATACCGCCCGACGAACAGATGAGTGGGGTCGTGATCGCGAACGAGTTGCTCGACAACCTTCCGTTTCGGCTTGCCGTGTTCGACGGTGGCTGGCGTGAAGCGGTGGTGGAGGTCGCTGACGACGGTTCGCTGCGCGAGCATTTAGTTGCGCCACCGAGGGACTGGGCATGGCTACCGGCGGAAGCGTCACATGCGGCTCGCGTACCGATTCAACAACAGGCGAGCGACTGGGTGAACGCGGTGCGGGCGCGATTGACGAAGGGAACCCTGCTCGCCTTCGACTACTGCACGGCACTGACTGCGGAGCTCGCAGCGGTTCCGTGGCGGAATTGGCTGCGCACATACAGCGCTCACGAACGCGGCGAGCACTACCTTCGTAACCCGGGCACGCAAGACATCACCGCGGAGGTGTGCCTCGACCAGTTGCCTCCTCCATCGGCGGTGCGCACACAGGCGCAGTTCTTGCAGCGATGGGGTATCGACGACTTGGTCGCGGAGGGTCGCGCGCAGTGGACAGCGGAGGCGGCTGCTCCCTCGCTCGCCGCGTTTCGTATGCGTAGCCGCGTCGCCGAGTCAGAAAGTCTTCTCGATCCGACCGGCCTGGGTGGGTTCCTAGCCCTGGAATGGGCTGTTCTTTGACCAATCGTGGCGGCCCGTGGCCGCAGAGCGACGGAAAAGACGATTCCTTGATGAAGGGCAGAATCTAGACAGAATCTTAAGTTTACTCTGCGTGGGGTTCGCGGCTATCTTGCACGCAGCGTGACAAAGGGTGTACGAAAACTAACCACTGGGCCGGGGGGCAAGATGTTGAATGCACGGAGAAAGGTCGGACTGGGTTC
>JANWKM010000077.1 GCA_025451395.1 Ilumatobacteraceae bacterium | reverse complement strand
GCTCAGCCAACTTCTGACTGGCATGCTCACCATCTCGGGCACCTTGGTGATGATGTTGCTGATCTCGTGGCAGTTGGCCATCGTTGCGATTGTCACCGTGCCGGTATCGATCCTGGTGATGCGGCGCATCGCCAAGCACTCGCGTAGTCGCTTCATCGCGCAGTGGAAGCACACTGGCACCCTGAACGCGCAGGTGGAGGAGACGTTCACGGGACACCCGATCATGAAGGCCTTCGGTCGCCAGCGCGAGGCGCAGGCTCGGTTCGATGCCACCAACGACGAGTTGTACAAGGCGGGCTTCTCGGCGCAGTTCATTAGCGGTTGCGTGCAACCGGCGACCGTGTTGATCGGCAACCTCAACTACATCGCGATCGCGGTGCTGGGCGGCCTCAAGGTTGCCAACGGCACGCTCGGTCTTGGCGACGTGCAAGCCTTCATCCAGTATTCGCGACAGTTCGCGCAGCCACTGACGCAGACGGCCTCGATGATCAACGTCTTGCAATCCGGTATCGCTTCGGCCGAGCGAGTATTCGAGATTCTCGATGCTCCCGAGCAATCGGCCGACCCCTCATTTCACGACTCGATCCAGGCACGGGCGACGCGACTGCCCGTTGCCCAGTCCGGTCGCATCGAGTTCGAGGACGTTTCGTTCAGCTACCGACCCGACGTCCCGTTGATCGAGCACCTCTCACTGGTTGCCGAACCCGGCGAAACGGTCGCGATCGTCGGCCGCACCGGTGCCGGCAAGACGACGCTGGTCAACCTGATCATGCGCTTCTACGAACTCGACGCCGGCCGCATCACCCTCGATGGGCGCGACATCACAACCATGCGCCGCTACGAACTGCGCAGCCAGATCGGCATGGTGTTGCAAGACGCTTGGCTGTTCGGTGGCACGATTCGCGACAACATCGCCTACGGCAACATCACCGCTACCGATGCGGAAGTGCTGGCTGCCGCCAAGGCGTGTTACGTCGATCGCTTCGTGCACTCGCTGCCCGCTGGGTACGACACGGTGCTCGACGATGAAGGCAGCTCGGTCAGCGCCGGCGAACGGCAGCTGATCACGATTGCCCGCGCATTTCTGGCAAACCCGGCGATCCTGATCCTGGACGAGGCAACGAGCTCTGTTGATACGCGCACAGAAGTCCTCATCCAGCGCGCGATGTCAAAACTGCGCGGCGGCCGAACCAGCTTTGTCATCGCCAACCGACTGTCGACGATTCGCGATGCCGACACGATCTTGGTGATGGACGACGGGCAAATCGTCGAGCAGGGGTCGCACGACGAGTTGCTGATGCGCGGTGGCGCATACCTCACGTTGTACAACGCGCAGTTTGCCGGCGCTGCCGTCGACGTTGATGATGCTTAGGTCGCCTGGAACTCCCTCATCAGGAGATGAATGGTGCCGATAAACCAACGTGGATCGTCGCGAATTTCTGAAACAGGCAACCGCTGTCGCGGGCGGAGTGAGCTGGGCCGGCGCATTCGCCGAATCGGTCGCGGCTCAGCCAATCGTTGGCGACGGACCGTATGGTCGGCTGCTTCCACCCAACGCCGATGGCTTGCAACTGCCGGCCGGCTTCACGTCGCGCCTGATCGCGAACTCGGGAGTTCCAGTCGCTCACACTTCGCACGTCTGGCATCTGCTTCCCGACGGTGCCGCGTGCCGGCCACGGCTCGGCGGCGGTTGGATATACGTCTCCAACGGTGAGGCCACCGATGGACTGGGCGGAGTGGCGGCGATTGCATTCGACGCCGCCGGCACGATTGTCGATGCCTACCCCATCCTCAGCGGCACGACGCGCAGCTGTTCAGGGGGAATGACGCCGCGCGGCACGTACTTGTCGGGCGAGGAGCACCCCACCGGCAAAGTGTTCGAGTGCGACCCGACGCGGCGTTCGGAAGGCATCCATCGACCATTGCTCGGCTCCTTCGCCCACGAGATGATCGCAGTCGATTCCGCGACCGGCGCGGTGTACATGGTGGAGGATCAGCCGGAGGGTCGGTTCTACAAGTTCCAGCCGAGATTCGGTAGCGACCTCACTACCGGCAACCTGTACGCGGCTCGAGTTGTCGGCGGTCACGTTTCGTGGGAGCCGACCAGCACGACCGAAGCCGACCGATCAGCAACTACCACGGCGTTCAACGGTGGTGAGGGTGTGTGGATCATGCACGGCGCGCTGTACTTCACGACCAAGGGCGACGTTCGTGTGTGGCGCTTGAACCTCGCAACGCAACAGCTGACGGTGTGGTACGACGCTCAGACTCTCGTCGGGACATCGTTGACGGCTGTCGACAACCTCATTGGTCACGCGGCCAGCGGTGACCTATTCGTCGCCGAAGATGGCGGCAATATGGAAGCTGTCCTCTTGAATACGCGTGGGCCAGCCGTTGTGGCACCGTTCCTGAGATTTGTCGGCCACGATGCGTCGGAGGTCTCGGGACTCGCGTTCTCGCCCGATGGCACGCGCTTCTATGTGTCCTCGCAACGCGGCACCGACGGAGTGAACGGCAGCGTGTATGAGGTAAGCGGTCCGTGGCGGCGAAGCGGCGACCGCTGGTCGCTCCTCAAACGGCAGCGACGTGCACGAACGTGTCGTTGAAGCACGCACCGTTGGCGAGCGCATCGCCCGTCGCCGGGGTGAGCGTGTTCACACCAAGACCATCTGGATGATTGCGTAACCACACGCCCTTACTCATCACTGCGACGCCAGGGGCGGTGTCGGTATTGACTTCCAACGGCACAACGATGCTGCCGCGCGAGTTGGACAGACGAACCTGCGCGCCAGCCTTCAGGCCGCGCGCGTCAGCGTCGGCCGGATTCAGCAACACCGCGGGCGATGGACTCTGGAACTCGCCGAACATCGAGTTGACCAGCTTCGACGTTGCTGGCGAGATCAGCCGTAGCGCACCTTCCGGCGCGGGCACTGGCACGTAACGAGGTGCGCCCTGCGCGGCATCGACCAGTCGTGCACGGCCATCGAATGGGAACGTGTCGACAAACTGTCGGCTGGGCACGGCGACATTACGCGGGCCCGGATCCTCGACGGCGACCGATCTGTCGGCGGCCGACCAGTCGAATCCCATCGCCCGCGCCATCGCCAGGCCGGTCTCGTCGTTCGATCGGCTCTCGCCCACCGGTGCGATCACCGCGCGCACGGGCATCAGCATCAGCGACCCGTAACCGGAGTTCACGTCTTCGATCTCGAAGCTGGTCGTAGCCGGCAGTACGATGTCGGCGAAACGAGTGGTGTCGGTCAGCACCTGTTCGTGCACGATCGTGAACACGTCGTCGCGCTTGAAGGCCGCCATCACCGCCTGTTGATCGGGACACATCACCAGTGGGTTCGCGCCTTGCACAAACAGCACCTCGCACGGATCGTCGGAACTTGGTGCCATCCACTGACCAACCTGGTGCAGCGGCAACATTCGACGATGCGGTCCATCGAGCGCTTCCTTCGGCCACCGACGACGCGGCTTCGCAGCGCCTGTCGAGGTTGAACCGATAACTCCGCTGCCGGCTTCGCCGAACTGGCCGATCAACATCGGCAACGAGAGAATCGCGCGGCACGCGGCGCCGCCATTCGCGTTGCGCTCCTGACCCCAGCCGATGCGCAGCATCGCCGGGCGGGTGCTCCCCCACCACTGCGCGAGTGTCGTGATGTCGTCGGCGGCGAGCCCGGTGACCTCAGCGGCGCGCTCGATGGTCCATTGCGCAGCACCCGCCATGAATTCGTCGAAGCCCTCGGTGTGCGCAGCGATGAAGTCGTTGTCGAGCATGTTGTTTTGCGACCAGTACCGCGCGATGGCGAGCGCGAGCACGGTGTCGGTGCCAGGTCTAATGGCGAGATGCAGATCGCAGCGCTTGGCCATCGCCGTGCGCCGCGGGTCGATGACGACGACCTTGGCGCCGTTGGCGACGGCCTGTTGTACGAGCGGCGGGAAGTGCGTATTGCTGACCGTTGGGTTAGCGCCCCAGATCACGACTAGCTTGCTGTTGACGACATCGAGCGGATCGGCCGACGACATGTCGCCGAACACGCTGTCCCACGACACACCCATCGTGTGCGCGCAGATCGTGTGCTCGCAGATGGTGGCGCCGATGGTTGCGAAGAACGCTTCCGTCAGGCTGGCTCGCTCGATGGTCGCTGCGGATGAGTTATAGGTAAAGGCCACCACTGCGTCGGGTCCTTTGCTGGCGATGGCGGCGCGCATACGGTCGGCGATCAGCGAGGTGGCTTCCTGCCAGGTCGACTCGCGGAACTCGCCACCCCCTTTTGCACCGGTACGAATCAGCGGCGTCATCACGCGTTCGGGGGCGTAAACACGCTGCGCGTGCCGCTTGACCTTCGAGCAGATCCACCCGTCCGTGAATTCGTTCTCAGGAGCGGCGTCGATGTTGGTGATGCGCCCTTCGACAACCGTGACCGCCAACGAGCATGCATCTGGGCAATCGAGCGTGCACATCGTGTGCACTACCTCGGTAGTGGGCGATAACTCAGTCGCCGTCATGTGTCGACTCTACCTCCGCCGCGTTTGTTCGCTGCCGCACGCACACCGTGCACGACCGAACAAACGCAGGGGTATCGCTAGTCTGCGGGCATGATCGCCGTTGTGGTGGTGAGGGATGGGTTGCTTCCCGCCGGAGGAGCCGAAGCGGTAGCCGAGTGCGAGGGTCGCGCCGTATTGATCGGTTCGCAGGCGTCCGTCGCGGCCGAAGCGCTGCACGGTATTGCCACACAGCTCACCCTCATCGAGCGCGACACCTTCCTACCTGGCGCGATCGCGGATGAACTGGCGGCGCTGCTCGCGAATGAACCGATCGTCGTGCTTCCAGCCTCGCCGGACGGCCGCGACCTCGCGCCACGTCTGGCCGCCGCTTTGCAACGGCAACTTCTCGCTGGTGCGACCGCGGTCACCGCTGATCGCGTCGATCTGGTGCGCAACAGTGGCCGCGAACTGCATCGGGTCGTGCCGGATAATCGTTTCATCGCCACGCTGCACCCGGGAGCGCGTGGTGTCGTGCCCGACTCAATGCTCCCTGCCCCGGCCATCAAAACCGCCAAGTCGTCAACTTCGAAGGTGGTTGACGCGGACGTGATCGCCGTTCATCCGCCGGACCCGGCGACGGTAGATCTCGCTGAGGCGGCTCGGATTGTCAGCGGTGGCGCGGGGCTCGATGGCCCGGATCGGATGCGCCAACTCGCCGAGATCGCGCTGCAACTGGGCGCCAGCGTTGGTGCGACGCGTGTTGTGACCGACCGCGGCTGGGCACCGCACGAGCGCCAGATTGGAACCACCGGGGTTGCCGTATCTCCACACCTCTATATGGCGTTCGGAATTGCGGGCGCAGTGCAGCACACGAGTGGCCTGGGTGACCCGGCACACATCGTTTCGGTGAACACCGACCCACACTGCCCGATGATGCAGCTCGCCGACCTCGCCATCGTCAGCGACGCCAACGAAACTCTCGATGCGTTGCAAGCGTTGCTGTCATGAGCGATCCGGACGTCATCGTCGTCGGTGGCGGCCCCGCCGGTTCGTGCGCCGCAATCGTCGCTGCCCGTGCCGGTTTGTCGGTCGTGCTACTCGAACGCGGGCCTTTCCCCGGCAGCAAGAACATGTACGGCGGTGTGGTCTACCCGCGCATTCTCGACGACTTGATCCCGAACTGGTGGGAAGAAGCGCCGATCCAGCGTTGGGTCACCCGCCGCGCAACGATGCTGCTGACCGAGACACAAGCGCTCACTGTCGACTTTCGCACGGAAGCGTGGGGTAAGGCGCCGTACAACGGCGCCACCGCCTACCGTCCGGACTTCGACGCCTGGCTCGCTGGTTACGCGGAAGCGGCTGGCGCGCAAGTGCTCACCAGCACAACCGTCACAGGACTGCTGCGGGACGACAAAGGCGCGGTCGTTGGCGTTACCACCGATCGCCCCGACGGCGATCTGCGAGCGCGAGTCGTCATTGCATGCGACGGCGTCAACAGCTTCCTCGCCAAGGAGGCTGGGCTCTACGAGCACACCGATGCCAAGCACTTCACGCTCGGCGTGAAGGAAACGCTGGCGCTGCCGAAAGAAGTGATCGACGAGCGCTTCGGTGTCCGCGGGCGCGAGGGTGTCGACATCGAGATCGTCGGCTGCACCGGCGGCATCAACGGCGGTGGCTTCGTGTACACCAACCTCGACACGGTCGCAGTCGGCGTCGTGCTGAAGCTCACCAAGTTGGCTGCGCAGGCAACGCGCCCTGAACAGATCATCGCCAATTTGAAAGGTCATCCGGCGATTGCGCCATTGATCGAGGGCGGCGAGATGAAGGAATACTCGGCGCACCTGATTCCGGAAGCCGGGTTGAGGATGATGCCGAAGATGACCACCGACGGGATGATGGTGGCCGGCGACGCTGCCGCGCTGTGCCTCGCCGCCGGCATCTGGCTGGAGGGTGTCAACTTTGCGATGGCCAGCGGAATGTACGCGGGCGAAACTGCAGTCGAAGCGGTTCGAGTGAACGACGTCAGCGCCAAAGGTTTGGTCGGCTACCAACGCCGACTCAGCAACACATTCGTATTGAAGGACCACAGAAAGCTGCGACGGGCACCGGAACTCGTGCTGAGCGATCGCGTCCAACACCTCTATCCACAGATGATGGCCAACATCGCCGAGCGCATGTTCCGCGTCGACAATCCCGAACCCAAGCCGGGGCTGCGCCGCATTCTGCGGCAGGAGCGCAAGCGGGCGGGCGTTCGCCGGCGTCACCTATGGCGAGATGCGTTCACAGGGTTCAGGAGCTACGGATGACCGCTATGAACTTTATGGAGACAATGGAGACCGCCGAGTTCCGCGTTCATCCCGACGCGCACATTGTCGTCGACGGTTCCGTGTGCACCGATTGCACGACACGCGAGTGCGTCGTGGCGTGCCCGGCAAACCTCTTTGTGCCGACTGCCGACGGCGGCGTGCTGTTCAACTACGAACAGTGCTTCGAGTGCGGCACGTGCTACCTGGTGTGCACGCAAGCCGGTGCGATTACGTGGAACTACCCCGCAGGTGGCCACGGCGTGGTGTTCCACCGAACATGAGCAACCGGATTGTTGTTTGTTTGAAATGGGTACTCCAGGCCGGCGAACCCGACGACGCGCGTTTCGCTGGAGTTTCGCCTGCCGATCACGCAGCACTCGAACTTGCGTTGCAATGGGCCGAGCGCACGGGTGGTCAGCTCACCGCCATCACGGTCGGTCCACCACAAGCCGAAACCGCGCTGCGAGACGCCATCGCTTGCGGTGCGTCGAACGCGGTCCGAATCGACGCGCCATTGTCGACCAACAGTGCCGATGTCGCGGCTGCGATTGCGTCGGCGGCGCACGACGCTAAGTGGGTGTGGTGTGGCGATTACTCGATGGACAACGGCAGCGGCAGCGTTCCCGCTTTTCTTGCCGCCGCACTCAGCGCAAGCCAGGCGCTCGGTGTAACAAATGTGACTTTCGATGACAGTGGGATCACGGCTACTAGGCGCGTCGACGGCGGCCGGCGCGAGGTATTGGCCGTGCACGCTCCGGTGGTGATCAGCGTCGAAGGAGCAACGGCGCGCCTCCGGCGAGCCAGCCTCACGGCCCTACGCGCATCGACAACCGCGCCAGTCGATGTCGTGGTCCCGATCGTCGCGATGCGAACGAGTCAGCACACCATTCAGCCATATCGACCGCGCGCGCGGGCGTTGGCGATGCCAAGCGGTGCAAACGTTCTCGACCGCGTCCGCAGCCTGACCACGACCGGCACGGCGGTCGCGACGCACCACGAAGTCGAAACGCTTGCGCCCGCCGCCGCTGCCGCGCGCATTGTCGACGCGCTGCGCGACTGGGGATACCTGTGACCAAACGCCTGGGCGAAGGCACATGGACCGACCACTGGAAACCCAGCCGGCGACCGCTGCTAGTAGTGCCGATCGGTTCGTGCGAACAACACGGCCCGCACCTACCGCTCGACACCGATACGCGCATCGCGTCGGCGCTGGCCAACAGTCTGGTCAACAACTACGACGAAGGTGAGCTGCTGTTGTGCCCCGCACTCGCAATCACCGCGAGCGCGGAGCATGCATCGTTCCCGGGCACGCTCTCGCTCGGCGCCAAGGTTTTCGAACAGGTCATCATCGAGTTGGTGCGCAGCGCCGACTGGGCAGCGGGGGTCGTTCTGGTCAACGGTCACGGTGGCAACCAAATACCGGTGGAACGTGCGGTGCGTCTGTTGCAGAACGAGCAACGCCGGGTGATGGCATGGTGGCCGACGATTCCCGACGGCGACGCGCACGCCGGCCACACCGAGACCTCGATGCTGCTCGCCATCTCGCCGCAGTTGGTTCGAATGGACGACGCCGAAGTTGGCCGCATGGAACCGATCGCCGAGTTGATCGACGTGATGCGCAAGAGCGGAGTCGGCGCGGTCAGCCCCAACGGCGTACTCGGCGATCCGCGCATGGCGACCGCAACGCACGGCCGCTCGTTACTCACTCGCCTGAGCATCGACTTGGTCGCGGCCGTCGACGAATGGTGGGAGTGAACCAAGTCGTGGTAGTGACGACGTTGCGCTACCGGCTCGATTCGTCGTGGCGGCGTCCCAACAACGGCAACACGGTCATCGCCGGATCGCCGTTGCGAGTGTTTCGCCTCACCGACAGCGGCGCACGTTTCATCGCTGCCGTTGAAGGTGATGTCGAAGCCGACACCGCAATCACCCCCACGCTGGCACAACAACAACTGCTCGATCGGTTCGTCGACGCTGGCGCGCTGCATCCACTGCCAACTTCGGGGCCGTTCACTGCGGCCGACGTCACGACCGTCGTGCCTGCCTACAACCGCATGCCGACCTGGATCAACAAACGAACCATCGTCGTCGACGACGGCTCCAGTCCGCCGCTGGATGGTGCGTACCTGCGCCATGACGAGAACCGCGGTCCCGGCGCGGCACGCAATACGGGACTCGCCGAGGTCACAACCCCGCTGGTCGCATTCGTCGATACGGATGTGTCGTTCACGAACGACGATTGGCTGGCCCCGTTGCTCCCCCACTTCACCGACGACCGCGTTGCACTGGTTGCGCCGCGCGTCGCAAGTGCAGCGGGTGCGACCTGGCTGGCTGCGTACGAGCGGCGTCACAGTCCACTCGATCTTGGCGACGAGCCAGCGCGGATCACCGCCGGCACGCGCGTCTCGTATGTGCCCGCGGCCGCCATCGTCTGTCGCACCGATGCGGTCCGAGCGATCGGCGGGTTCGATGAGGATCTGCGCACCGGCGAAGACGTCGACCTCGTGTGGCGGCTGATCGCTGCGGGCCATCGCTGTCGCTACGAGCCGAAGTCGATCGTGTTACATCAACCACGTGGCTCGCTGTCCGCACTCATGCAGCAACGCTTCGCATTCGGTCGCTCTGCTGCTCCATTGGCAGCGCGGCACCCTGGCGCGCTAGCTCCCGTTCGGATGAGTGTGTGGAGCGCCG
>JANWKM010000076.1 GCA_025451395.1 Ilumatobacteraceae bacterium | reverse complement strand
TTGCGGTCGTACGCGTAGGCAGGGTCGTCGGCAGCGATCGGGAACACACCGGTCACCGAGCCGACTGGCAGCCCGTTGCTCTCGATCGTGCGATTGCCGCCGTCAACGGACTCGCTGTACTGCGCCATCGGCCACGACACCTCGCCGTGCACGGAAACCTTCCGCGTCAAGTCCCACGTACCAGCGGCTTCGTCGACCCACGGGCCAACCGCGAACGCACCCGGAGCATTGGGGGCACCGGCGTCGCAAACGAACAGGTCACCGATGGCAGGCGCCGATGTCGAGACGTGGGAATTACCCAGTTTTAGCGCCGTCGGATCGACAGCCGGGCCGACCCACGTGTTGATGATCGTCGAAGGAATAGTTGTCGAAGCATCCGAATTACCACTGCTGCTACCGCCACATGCCGCAAGGGTGAGGCACGAGATCAGAACGACCGGTCGCATGGGCGGCGACTTTACAACTGCGCGAGACTGGGACCGTGAGCTACCAACATGTAACGGTCGAGCCCGTCGGGCAATTTACAACCATCACCCTCAATCGCCCCGAGAAACGAAATGCACTCGCGCTCGATGTGATGATCGAGTTGACGCAAGCGTTCCGCGACGTCTCCAAGACTGATGCAAACGGTGTAATTCTGGCCGCCAATGGCCCGGTGTTCTCTGCCGGCCACAACTTTGGCGACATGGCTGGTACGTCGCTCGCTGATGCACGGTATCTGTTCGATGTGTGCACAGAGATGATGGACACAGTGCAGTCAGTTCCACAGGTTGTAGTGGCGCGCGTACACGCCCTGGCCACCGCCGCCGGATGCCAGCTGGTAGCGACCTGCGACCTTGCGGTTGCTGCCGAATCGGCATCATTCGCGATACCGGGCGGAAAGGGTGGGCTGTTCTGTCACACGCCACTTGTTGCCGTGGCGCGCAACATCAGCCGCAAACGTGCGATGCAGATGGCACTCACCGGCGATCCGATCACGGCGGCGACGGCGGTCGAGTGGGGTTTGATCAACCTGGCCGTTCCCGATGCCGAGTTGGAGAGTGCCACGCTCGATCTGCTGACGCGCGCAACACGCGGCAGCGTGCGGAGCAAGGCGCTCGGCAAGTGGGGCTTTTATGAGCAGGTCGGGCTCGACCAGCCCGTTGCCTACGAGCGCGCAGTCGGCATGATGGCGCAGGCCGCCACCAGTCGCGATGCACAAGAAGGAATCACCGCGTTTCTTGAGAAACGCAAGCCGAAGTACACAGAGCGCGCCTAGCCCGATCGGCGGGTTGTGTGATATACCCCTAGGGGGTACAATGCGCATGTGGCTAACAGTACGAAGGCGACCCCCGGTTACTCCGACGACAAACAACAGGTGATCGCGCGATTGCGGCGAGTCGAGGGACAGATTCGTGGATTGCAACGCATGGTCGAGACCGACACCTATTGCATCGACGTGCTCACTCAGGTCGCGGCGGCAAGCAAGGCGTTACAAGGCGTTGGATTGCATTTACTCGACGAGCACCTTCAGCATTGCGTGGCCGGCGCGGCTGCCGCCGGCGACACCAAACGCACCGACGCACTCGTGCACGAAGCGACCAAAGCAGTCGAAAGGATGATGAGGGCATGAACGACAAAAGCACAGTCCTATTGGTCCCGGGGATGACCTGCGGTCACTGCGAGGCGGCGGTGAAGAGCGAAGTGGGCAAGGTCGCGGGCGTCACAGAAGTCTCGGTCGACCTTGAGACGAAACTAGTCACGGTCACCGGTGTCGGACTCGACCACGGTGCACTCGTCAGCGCGATCGACGAGGCAGGCTTCGAGGTCGGTTGACGATGAAGACGACGGGCGTGCGCTTGGTTTCGTTCGCTCTCGTTCTCGCGGGAACATTCGGCACTGCGTACGCGATTGGCGAACGTTTGCCCGGCCACCATCACGGGTCGAGCGCACGCAATCACTCTCATGCCGGCGCCGCCGCGCTGTACCAGCTCGTCACGGACTCCATTGGCGACGACAGCGCGACGTTTCACCTACGCGACTCGGACGGCGAGACCGTCACCGACTTCGCCTCGGCTCATGGTGCGCAGTTGCACGCCGTACTGATCCGACCGGATCTCAGCGGCTTTCAACACGTTCATCCGGCAATCGAGCGCGACGGATCGTGGACAGTCGCGATCGACGAACCCGGCCCGTGGCATTTGATATTCGAATCGACGCTGATCACCGTGGCCACGGACCTCGACGACGGAACGGTCGTTGAGCCTGTCGCTTTGCCGTCGCCCGATGACACAGTCGAAATTGATGGGCTGGTCGTGTCGCGTAACGGATTCCGTTTCGCTGTCACCAACGCCGATGGAAGCGCTGCCACCAATCTTGAGCCATACCTGGAACAGGTTGCGCACCTAGTCGCGATCCGCCAGGGCGACCTTGCATTCGCTCACCTTCATCCGTTGGACACCCCGCCGGCAACGTTCGACTTTGGAGCAGGCATTTCCGAAGCTGCCAGCTATCGGCTGTTCCTTCAGTTCGGCCACGCCGGCGCAGTGGTGACCGTCGCCTTCACGGTGGTGATCCCATGACCGACACGCTCGAAAGGGTCGACCTGCAACTGACCGGCATGACCTGCGCGGCTTGCGCTAGCCGAATCGAGAAGAAGCTGAATCGACTCGACGGCGTGACGGCCACCGTCAACTACGCCACCGAGCGAGCAACCGTTGCGTTCGATCGTGCGCGCTCAAGCGAGGACAGTCTCATCGCCGCCGTGCAGTCGATCGGTTACGACGCGGCGGTGCCGACATTGACCGATGATCCGCACAACGATCCAGGTCTCCGGCGCCTGGCAGATTTACGTCGACGCCTCATTGCCGCGATCGCACTCGGCGTGCCCGTGCTGCTGTTGTCAATGATTCCTGCACTTCAGTTTCGTGGTTGGCAATGGGTCGCGCTCGCGCTGGCAACGCCGGTTGCGACGTGGTCGGCGTGGCCATTTCATCGCGCGGCGTGGCGAAATCTGCAGCAGGCCGAGGCAAGCATGGACACGCTCGTCTCTGTCGGCGTGATGGCCGCGTACGGCTGGAGCCTGTACACGCTCGTCGCCACCTCGGCAGGTGAGTTGGGCATGACGATGCCAATGACGCTGATACCACGCCGCGGCGACACTCACCATCTGTATCTGGAGGTGGCAAGCACGACGGTCGCGTTGATCCTTGCTGGCCGTTGGTTCGAGGCGCGTTCCAAGCGGCGAGCGGGTGGTGCATTGCGCGCACTGTTGGCGCTCGGCGCCGATACCGCCAATGTTTTGCTGCCCGATGGCAGCGAACAGCAGCGCGCGGGAAGTGAGCTGCGCGTCGGTGACCGTTTCGTGGTGCGCCCCGGCGAGCGCATCGCGACTGACGGCGAAGTCGAGGAGGGCCAAGCGGCCATCGACGTCAGCCTGGTCACCGGCGAAAGCTTGCCGGTGGAAGTGCGCCCGGGCAGCGCTGTCACGGGAGCAACGATCAACACGAACGGTCGGCTGGTCGTGCGCGCGACCCGTGTCGGCGCCGATACGGCGTTGGCGCAGATGGCTCGACTAGTGCAGGCCGCGCAGTCGGGGCGCGCGCCGGTTCAGCGCCTCGCCGACCGCGTTGCCGGGGTGTTCGTGCCGGTTGTAATCGTGCTGGCCGTGGCGACGTTGGGCTTTTGGTTCGCGCGCACCGGCAGCATCGCCGACGCGATGACACCGGCGGTTGCCGTATTAATCATCGCCTGTCCGTGCGCACTGGGTCTCGCGACACCCACCGCATTGCTCGTCGGCACCGGCCGTGGCGCGCAGCTCGGCATTCTCATCAAGGGACCCGAAATTCTGGAAAGCACACGGCGCGTCGACACAATCGTGCTCGACAAGACCGGCACCATCACTACGGGCCACATGCGCGTCGTCGATGTTCACGCCGAGGACGCTGCAACTCGCGTGGAGGTATTGGCATTAGCAGCAGCGGTGGAGGTAGGCAGTGAGCACCCCATCGCGGCCGCGATTGTGCAGGCTGCGCACGACGACGGCATCGAGGTTTCCCCTGCCACAGCTTTTATCTCGTCGGCTGGCGTTGGGGTGAGTGCCACGGTGTTGGACAAGTCGATCGAAGTTCGTCGCGCCACTTTCGACGGGGTCGGCCCTACGCCAGCGACGGTTGTCGCCGTGCTGCGCGACGGATCACTGATCGGCACAATCGCAATCGCCGACACGATAAAGCCCACAAGTGAAGCGGCGATCGTCCGCCTGCACCAACTGGGCCTGGCGGCGTACTTGCTCACCGGCGACAACGAGGCCACCGCCCGCGCGGTCGCCGAGGCTGTCGGTATCCGCGCCGAGAATGTCGTAGCTGAGGTACTACCGGCCGAGAAGGTGGCGGTGATTCGACGTTTGCAGGACGAAGGCAAGGTGGTCGCGATGGTCGGCGACGGAGTCAACGACGCGGCAGCCCTTGCGCAAGCCGATCTGGGTATCGCGATGGGCACCGGCACCGACGCCGCGATCGAGGCCAGTGATCTCACGCTGTTGCGCGCCGATCTGCACGCGACTGCCGATGCGATCCGCCTCAGTAGGCGTACGCTCGGCGTGATCAAGGGCAACCTGTTTTGGGCATTCGCTTACAACGTCGCCGCGATTCCGCTGGCGATGGGGTGGCTGCTCTCGCCGTTGGTTGCTGGTGCGGCCATGGCGTTCAGCAGTGTGTTCGTGGTCAGCAACAGCCTTCGACTTCGCAGATTTGCGGTCGCCACATGAGCGCACCGCCGGTGTCGGTGCTATTCGTCTGCCTCGCCAACATCTGTCGCTCGCCTGCCGCGCATGCGGTGGCCGAGTCGTTGCGTGCCGGCCGCGGCTTCGCCCGCTTCGATTCCGCCGGGACAAGCAGCCATAGCGCTGGTGCACTTCCCAATCCGATGTCATCGATCGAGGGTGCACAGCGCGGTTATCGCGTCGATCACGTCGTGCGACAAATACATCCCGACGACTTTCAGCACTTCGATCTCATCATCGGGATGGATTCTCGCAACATCGAAGATCTCGAACGGCTGCGTGGTGGAATCGACCTGCGCGACGCGTCCTATCGAGAGATGGAGCCGGTGCAACTGCAGTTACTGCGTCGATGGGATCCGTACTCGATGCCCGGCGACGAAGACCTGGACGATCCGTGGGGTGAGCCTGTCGATGCATTTCGTGCGATGTACGACGTGATCGAACGCACCATGCCGCATCTGTTGGATCACCTACAGGCGATGCATCGCGACTATCAGGCTTAGGCGGCGGCCAATACTGCTTCGCGCAGGCGGCCGACTGCTGCCTCGCGATGGTAGCGAAGTGTGCGCTCGCTGACCTGTAGTTGTTGAGCGGCCTCGGCCGAACTTGCACCGTTGGCCAGCAACGTCAGCAGCTGTACGTCGTGGTCGCTCAGCGCGTGCGGCCGCGACTCGGCGATGAGGTCGGCCAGTTCAAGCATTGGTTCAATGGCGGCCTGGTATTCGACCGCAGTGTCGAGCGAACTCGGTTCGGTGAACTCGTGCACCAACAACCGACGAGTCGCACGGCGGAAGGCTGTGTTCTCACTGTCGCGCAACAGGTTGGCGACGAGGTGACGTGGCCGTCGTTCGAACGGGAACTCACGGATCACCATCCACGCGGCCGACACCAGCTCGTCGAACGCCTCGGTGGATCCACCCACACGGCGAGGACCCCAGCAGCGCGACCGTGAGATCAGTCCCGGAAGCAGCCGCTGCAGAAC
>JANWKM010000075.1 GCA_025451395.1 Ilumatobacteraceae bacterium | reverse complement strand
GACTCGTGCCGTGGGCGACGGAGATTCCGCCGCAGGACCTTGGCATCTCCGCGCAACTAATGCTCACTGATGGTTCGATGGCTCGCCACGTCGTCGATGTGCGCGCCGGGCTACTGGCAATTGCCGGACCGCACGACCGCGACCCGCAGGCATTGCCGGTGACGCTGACTGACCGCACTGTCGTCGAGGGACCGGCCGGTCGCGCGCTTCGTGTTGCCGTTGCAGCCTCTCCTCCGGGCGGTTCCACACACTCGGAAGTCGCGGCCGCGATTTCCAACGCCGCCGATGCACTGTCGAATGCCGGGGCGCAGGTCACCGAGGCTGTTCCTGCGTCGTTCGCGCGATCGGTTCATGTGTGGGGGATGATTCTCACCGAGGAGATTCGCGCGCAGCGAGCACTGCTCGATCTCGTGATGGGTGAAGGCGGCAAGAAGTTCTTGTCGTACGCCGACGATGTCTTTCCACCCATCGACACCTCGACGCTGATGCTGGCATTCGCCGAACGGAACGCGATCGATCGCGAATGGCACCAATTCCTCACGCAATACGACGTGCTGCTGATGCCGACATGGGCGCAGCCGCCGTTTGAACTCGGCGCCGACATCGTGTCGTTGGATGCGGCGCGCGGAGTTTTGGAAATGCTCCGTCCGGTGTTGCCCGCAAACCTGCTCGGGTTGCCGGCGGCGGTAGTTCCGGTTGGCATGGCTGACGGGTTGCCTGTCGGTGCCCAATTGGTCGGCCGCCGGTTCGCAGACCTGACGTGCCTGAACGCCGCTCAGCAGTTGGAGACCTTGTTCGGCACAATCACGCCGATCGACCCGGTTCATTAGCACTGTGTTTCTCAGCGACTTGCTTCGCCCAGCGGTAGTCCGGCTTACCACTCGGTGAGCGGACGATCTCGGCTACGTACACGAACACCTTGGGCAATTTGTAGCGAGCGAGGTGGCGTTCGGCGGCAGTGCGCAACGCGTCGTCGTCCACTTCGTAGCCCTCGCGCACGCGCACGATGGCTACAACTTCGTTGCCCCATCGGTCACTCGGGCGGCTGGCGACGACACAGTCGTACACGGCGGGGTGAGCCTTGACTGCTGCCTCGACCTCTTCGGCGAATATCTTTTCGCCGCCGGAGTTGATCGTCACCGAGTCACGTCCGAGTAGCTCGACGGTGCCGTCGGCGTGCAGTCGTGCTCGATCGCCGGGCACCGCGTACCGCACCCCGTCGATCACTGGGTATGTACGCGCCGTCTTCTCCGCGTCGCCGAGGTAACCGAGCGCAAGGTGACCACTCTTCGCCAGCCAGCCGAGCTCCAGATCACCGGGTCGCAACTCGCGCGTCAGGTCCTCGCTCAGCACGTGGTTGTTCGGACTTATCGGGAAGGTACCGGTCGTCGCCCCCGCACCAGCCGACACATGTGCCAGCTGCCCACCGGCTTCTGATGAACCGAGTCCGTCGACGATCAGCAAGGTTGGCAGGCGCTCGAGAAATTCGTTCTTCAGTGCTGCGCTCAAGGGTGCGCCTCCCGATAGCAACACGGTCAAGCTTGATAGGTCGTACGGCTGGTTCGCCAACTGATCGAGCAACGGTCGCCCGAACGCGTCGCCGATGATCAGCAGGAAGCTCGAGCGTTCGCGCTCGACCATCGACCAGATGTCGTCGGGATCGAGCCGATCGGTTTGCGACTGAATGTGCACGGTGCCGCCGAGGTTCCATGTGCGCAGACTCAACCAGTGGCCGGCTCCGTGCATGACCGGCGGAGCGAGGAGCGACCGCATCGTGCCCGGCGCCTCGGCGACGATGGTTTCCAATTCACTGGCGCGGCTGCCGCCGAAGCACTGGATGTTGGCGTCCGCATTGCGCCACAGCACACCCCTGGGCATCCCGGTCGTGCCGCCGGTGTAGAGGATGTAGAGGTCGTCGGCGTTCCATTCAACCGCTGGCTTCGCTGGCGAACTTGCGGCAAGCGCATCCTCGTACCAAATCGCGCCGGGCATCAGTGGTAGCTCCGACTCGTCGGCGACCTGCAGGATCACGCGCAGTCGCGGCAGGGATGGCAGCACATCCAGCAACGTCGAAGTGAATCGGCTTTGAACAACAATCGCAGTGGCGTGTGCGTCGTCGAGCAGGTACTGCAACTCGGCAGCGACATAGCGGTAGTTCACGTTGAACGGAGCGACGCGTGCTTTGAAGGCGCCGAGCATCGATTCCAAATACTCGTTGCCGTTGTGCAAATAGATGCCGAGATGGTCTTGCCCGCTTTCGTGGCCGGCGAGCTGCCCGCGCTCGATGTGGCAGCCGAGGCCCTGCCCGATCAGGTGATTGGCCAAGCGTCGCGTGCGATCCGTGAGCTCACGCCACGTGAGCCGCCGGTCGCGATAGATCAGGCAGATCTCGTCGGGTCGTGACGCGGCGATTGCTTCATGAACGAGCGCAACCGGAAACTGACCCTTCTGTGGCTCTGTCACCGTTACGACCGTAGGCGCTAGCTTCAGTCGTATGAGCACTCCAGTAGTAGATAAACGGCAGGGTCTACCGGTTGATACGCGCGATGTCGAGAAAGTGTTGTTTGGCATGTTCATGCCGCAGGGCTGGAAGATGGAGCTGGCGTCGATCGACGGCACCGAAGCGAAGTGGCAGACCGCGATCGACATCGCCATACGCATCGAAGAGTTGGGCTACGACTCGCTGTGGGTCTACGACCACTTTCACAACATTCCCAAGCCCGCCAAGGAAGCAGTGTTCGAGTGTTGGACGACGATGGCGGCGATCAGCCAGCGAACGTCTCGCGTGCGGCTCGGCCAAATGGTCGGCTGCAACGGCTACCGCCAACCAAGCGTGCTGGCCAAGATCACGTCAACTGTCGACATCATCAGCGGCGGTCGCCTCGATTGGGGTATCGGCGCCGGTTGGTACGAGAACGAGTTCAACGGTTACGGCTTCGACTTTCCGCGACCAAAGGATCGCATTGGCATGATGACCGAAGCGGTGCAGATCGTGCGCAGTATGTGGACCGAGCCATCGACATCGTTCGCCGGCAAGTACTACACCCTCGATCGCGCGCAATGCGATCCGAAGCCGTTGCAGTCGCCGTATCCACCGATCTGGATCGGTGGTGGCGGCGAGGAGCTGACATTGCGCTCGGTGGCCCGCTTCGCCGACTGTGCCAACTTCGGCGGCAAACCCGACGAATGGAAGCACAAGCGCGAGGTGCTCAAGGGGCACTGTGCCGCGGTTGGTCGCGATGAATCGACGATTCGCAAGACGTGGACGCCCGAGGTCTTCATCCGTGCCACCGAAGCAGAGATTGTCGCCGGCGGAAGCAAGAGCCCCTGGGGTGAGAAATTCGAAAGCTGGGCGGCGGGGAACCTCGTCGGAACTGCCGAACAGGTCAGCGAGAAGATCCAGCAATACGTCGACATGGGATGCACCGGTTTCATCCCGTGGTGTCCCGACTATCCGAGCACCGAAACGATCGAGCGCTTCGCTGCCGACGTGATGCCCAACTTCCGTTGACGCGCTATTTCGTTAAACGGCTACTCGTAGGCGCGGTAGATCACTTCGGCGACACAACTCGGCTTGGTGGCGCCTTCACATTCAAAGGTGAGTTCGTAGGTGCTCTGTACTCCGCCAGCGATGTCGTCGACAGCTAGCAACTTGGCGCCGAGCCGCAGTCGTGAACCGACCGGCACCGGCGACATGAACCGCAGCTTGTTGCAGCCGTAGTTGACACCCATCTTGAAGCCGGTCGTCGTAACCACCTGCGGCAGCAGCACCGGAGCTAGCGACAACGTCAGGTAGCCGTGCGCGATCGGACCGCCGAACGGGCTCTCCTTTTTCGCGCGCTCGACGTCGATGTGGATCCACTGATGATCACCGGTTGCTTCCGCGAACTGGTTGACGCGTTCCTGTGTGATGTCCATCCAGTCGCTGTACCCGAGATGCTCGCCAACTACTGCTTTCAGTCCGGCGCTGCCGTCAATGATGCGAGGTGCCATCGCGCCACTTTAGTAGCCGAGGCGCTCGACGCGATCGGGCTTGCGTTGCCAGTCCTTGTCGACCTTCACGAACAGCTCGAGGAACACTCCCTCGGGCAGTTGTGCGCGTGCCAGCTTTCCGACCTCTTTCAACACGAGCCCGCCTTTGCCGATCACCATGCCCTTCTGGCTGTCGCGCTCGACGATGATCTCGACACGAATTCGCGGCCATTCCCATTCGGTGACCCGCGTAGCAATGCTGTAGGGCAGTTCGTCGTGTGTGACAGCCAACAGTTGCTCGCGCACCAATTCCGCGACCCATCGCTCTTCCGGCTGATCGCTCACCGTGTCGGCAGGAAAGTACAACGGCCCTTCCGGCATCTGCGCCGACAAATATTCGATCAACCCCGACATGCCGGCCCCGGTGGTCGCGGACACAGGAAAATATTCGCGCGCGGCGAGCGAGCTGACCGCTGTCAGCTGCGCGATGACCTGCGTCGGTTTAGCGGCATCGATCTTGTTGACGATGACGATTGCGTTCGGCATGTCGAGATGGCTTGCGACCCACTTGTCGCCGCTACCAAACGGCTTGGTGGCATCGACTACCAGGCACACAACGTCGACATCGCTCACGCTGTCGAGCGCAGTGGCATTCACACGCTCGCCGAGCGCCGTCTGCGGTTTGTGCAGTCCGGGGGTGTCGACGAACACCAATTGAGTGTCGGCGCTGGAGAGCACACCCATTACGCGGTGGCGCGTCGTCTGTGGTTTGTCGCTGACAATGCTGACCTTGCGGCCGCACATCGCGTTCACCAATGTGCTCTTGCCTACGTTCGGGCGACCGACAAGAGTGATGAATCCGCTGCGCATGCGAGCAGCCACGTTACCGGTGGCTCACCCGCCAAGGGTTGTGCTCGTTGTGGTGCCCGCGGTTATGTCTGGGCCGGGCGGATTCGAGTCCGTCATCGATACATAGTCGCTGAACGTGAGTTGCTGACCCGGTGGACGTTCCTGACCCAGAGGCAACGGGACGCGCAGGTTGAAGGTCACCTGGCCGATGCCACGACTGGACGTCAGCGTCAGCACCAGTTGCGCGATCACCAAGCGCTGGTCGATCGCGACTGGTACTAGTTCGAAGAAGTCGATTGGCAAGGTCACGTTGGCGACACCGTTGGCGGTCGTCACGCGAATGAGGTCGGGAACATCGGGCACGATTGTTGTGAGGCCGATTCCCACGTCGCTATCCGGCGGGCCTTTCTGCAGGGCCGAGATGATCTGCTGCAACGTCACCGGCGACGCGAGATCCTGCTGAACAGGTGTCAGCTTGCCAGTCGCTACGAAGTACAGCGTCACCGGCTCGGTTTCGACTCCCAACGTGGTGGGGGCTTCCAAACCGCTGGTTGTGGTCGCGAGTTCTGTGGTGGTCGTGATTTGCTCGGTTGTTGATGGCACGGTGTCGTCGAGACCGAGAGGCGGATCGATGCGCTCGACCTTGCCGTCGTCGACGACGCTGCACGCGACGGCGATGCCCGCCAGCGCAACTCCGAGCAGCGCGACACGTCCGCGCATCATGTGGCCCCTTGAATGCTGACGAGGAAGCGCGAGCCACCGCCGGGTCGGTCTTCCACCCAAGCCTCGCCGCCGTGCGCCTGCGCGTGCTCGGCCACCAGTGAGAGCCCAAGACCGGTGCCGATACGGTGGCGAGCCGCGCTGCCGCGCGCGAAACGTTCGAAGATGCGCGATCGTTCGCCGCGCGCAACTCCCGGCCCAGCATCGTCGACTCCGAGAACGAAAGCGTTCCGGCCGCGCATCTCCATCGACACGCGCACAGGACCGCCGCCGTACTCGCGCGCATTGTCGAGCAGGTTGGCGAGTATTCGTTCGAAGCGCAGCTTGTCCAGCTTCACCATCGCCGGCACCTTGCGGTCGATGTCGAACGGCACGTCGCTAAAGCCGTAACGCTGCGCGATGCGAGGAATCAGATCGCGCGGATCGACGTCTTCGCGGTGGAGTTCCGTCGAGCCAGCGTCGATGCGAGACAACTCGAGCAGGTCCATCACCATGCTGTCGAATCGTCGAACCTGGCTGACGACGACGTCGAGTGCTTGTTGGCTGCGCTCGGGGAGGTCGCCGCGCCGACTATCGAGGACTTCCACCGCTGCAGTCAACGCGGTGATCGGGGAGCGCAGTTCATGGCTGACGTCGCTCGCGAACCGTGCCTCGCGTTCGATTCGAGTCTGGACCGCATCGGCCATCTCGTTGAACGAACTTGCCAGCCGATCCAGGTCCGGATCGCTCTCGGCAGGGAGTCGTGCGTCGAGACCTCCAGTCGCGATCTCGCCGGCAGCCGTCGCCACCCGCGAGAGCGGTCGCAACAATCGCCGACTCGTCCACCATCCGAGCGCGCCAGCCAGCACGATCGTCACGATCGCGCCAATCGTGAGTGCGGTTGCAATTGCGCGCAGGTTGCTTTCCGTGCCCTCCATCGGAAGTGCTTCGAAGTACTTGGCGTGTACCGCAGGCATGTTGATGCCGATCGCGACGAACGGCGCGCCGTCGATTTCATACCGCTGCTGGGCGCTGCTGCCGAGACCAACCGTGGCGAGCAAGTCGCTCGGGAAGTCCTCGATCGAATGACTGAAGTCGGTTAACGAGTTCTGACCATCGGCCTGTATCAGCAGTGCGAAACCATCTCCCTCGGTACGCAGATCGCTCATGTTGACCCGTTGACCATCGCTGAGTCGCTCGAAGGCAGTCTTTGCGTTTGTGTACGCCTGTGTGCGCGCGGTCTCTTGCCGTTGCTCGATCAGCACTGAACGGGCAACGGCGTAGGTGACAACGGCGAGCGCCAGGCTGGCCACCAACGCGGTGAGCGAGAAGAACAACGTGACCCGTGTGCGCAGGCGCAGGGTTCGGCGTCGACGCTTCTCTGTCATCACTGCATTCTGCATTATTGGCAGTCTGGCTCATCGGCGGACGCGCTCGTACGTCGCGCCCGCCGACGGCGAACCAGTCGGTTGCTAGGCCGCGTACCCCACAAGTGGTACGGCCTCTTCGTCGGCCCGCAACACGGGAGCGATGTCGTCGAGCTCGGCAAGCAGCAACCCGGCGCGCAGTACCGAGTCGCTACACACGAACGCGATCAGGTGGCCGCCCGTCTTGGCGGCGGTAGCCAATCGACGGAGGCCCTCGATACCAGCTTCCGTCAACTCTGTAACGGCGCTGAGATTGATCAGCAGTCCGTACGTCGGTGGCAGTGGCAGACAAGCAGCTATCAGCGCGGCCGCGTGATCAATTGTCGTGAGCGGACCGTTGACTGCGATCAGCACATGGTGGTGACGTAAGTCGGTATGGGCTGAGAGAGCGGGTGCCAGCACTGCGGACCCTCCAGACTGTTCCACCGCTGCCGGTGAGGCACCAGGGGGAGGAAGGTACCTCACCGGGACAGCGTGAACAGTTGCCACTTTGGCCGGTATTTGTGACGAAGTGGCGCTCTCTGTGTGCGATTTCTGTAACGGTCTGACGGGTTTTTCACATGCGAATTAGTCGGCAAGGATGGAGATTGTGATCTCGCTGCTTTTTATCGAGGACGACGATGCAATCCGATTGGCGCTGAAATTGGCGCTGGAGGACGAGGGTTACGTCGTTCGCGAAGCTCCTGATGGCACGTCGGGTCTCGCCGCCTTTGCGGACAGTGAACCTGATCTTGTTTTGCTGGATTTGCGGCTTCCCGACATCTCCGGATTCGAAGTCTGTAGATCGTTACGCGCCAACAGCATCGTTCCGATCATCATCGTCACCGCGCAAACCGACACGTATGACCTAGTGGCGGGCCTGGAAGCGGGTGCCGACGACTATGTGATGAAGCCTGTGGTACCTAAGGAGCTCGCCGCGCGAATCCGTGCCGCCCTTCGGCGCGTGCACTTGCATGAAGTGAGTGCGTCGTCATCGATCAGCAAGCTGGGCGACATCGAGCTACGACGCGAGCAGGGGATCGCGTTGAAAGGCGGAAACGAGGTGGCGCTCACCAAGACCGAGTACCGACTGTTGTGCGAGTTCGCCGACCACGCCAACATGGTCTTGTCGCGTGACCAATTGCTGGAGCGCGTGTGGGGATACGAGTATCTGGGCGACAGTCGGTTGGTCGACGCTCACGTTCGTCGTCTACGGGTGAAGATTGAAGACCATCCCG
>JANWKM010000074.1 GCA_025451395.1 Ilumatobacteraceae bacterium | reverse complement strand
CGGCGCGCTTCTCGATGTCGGGAATGGTGATGCTCCCGTGCGCCGCTTCCATCGCGAGGATTGCGCCCATCAGGTCGCCGGTCGGATTCGGGACGGTCTCGGCAAGGAACGCTTTGTCGAGGTGAGCATGAGCTTCTGCCATCGCGGGCAGCAGCAAGGCGCCGCCAGCGTCGAGTCGACTGTCGTGTTTTTCGGCGTTGCCACCCACGCCGGCGATCAGCCCGTTGCTGATGCGCAATGTTGTGAGGGTGCCGTCGGCGAGTAACGCGTCGCTAATAAAGAGATCAGCCACCGGCGACGGTTCCCACTACGGCGCGCGGATCGCTGGCCCCGGCCCAGAAACCGTTGGCATCGCGCATGATGATCTGTGCGTGGCCGAAGTCGCTGCTGTAAACCGCGCGGGCGGCCGTCTTGTGGCCGCGATCACGAAGCCCCTGCGTCCACGCGGCGGGAGCGTGGCCTTCGATCTCGACGATTGGGCCTGCCGGCGCGGTCCATGTGTCGAATCCAGTCTCGGGACCGGCGAGAGCCCAGCGGCCGGCGCTCATCGCGGTCGCCGGCGATTGCCCGTGGTGAAACAACCGGGTCGCGAGCTGCAACAAGATCTGCGGCTGCGCGTCGCCGCCCATGGCACCGAAGACGGCGGCCAACGACCCGTCGTGAGTGGCGAGCGCGGGAGACAGCGTGTGAGGCGGGCGCTTGCGTGGGCGCAATTCGGCACTGTGCCCATGAATCAGGTTGAAGCCGAGGCCGCGATTGTGCAGGTTGATCTGCGTGTTGGGTTCGACCAACCACGAGCCGAACCCTGCCGCGTTGGACTGGATCAGCGAGACGCCCATCCCGCTGGCGTCGGTTGTACATAGATAGGTGGTGTCGCCAAGGCGCGAAGGCATCGGCCATGGCCCCGCCCGCTTGCGATCGAGCGTCAGGTACCGATCGGCGACCGCCGCGAGCAACGCCTGGCCGTCGGCCCCGTCGTGCAGCACGTTCGGTCGATCGTGCCCGGCAACCTTGGCCGCCTCGATCAGTAGGTGCGCCCAGCGTGGGTCGTCGGGATCGTCCGGTAGATCCAACCGCGCCGCCAACGCCGCCGACGCCAGCGTCAGGTAACCCTGCGAGTTCGGTGGAACTGTCCAAAGGTCGACGCCCCACGCAGCAACCTGCAGTGGCTCGACCCATTCCGCTTGCGGCGATTTCATGTCGGCTGGCGTGTACCACCCTTCGGCACCCAGTTGCCGCGCCAGTTTCGCCAGACCGTCACCGAACTCGCCGCGGTAGTGCGCGTCGCGCCCACCTTCGGCAATGGCGCGCAACGCACGAGCGAGGCCGGGGCGACGGACCCTGTCGCCGGTGCGACTGGCTTGGCTGACCACTTCGTGCAACGTGGCGCGCGCTTTCTCATCAACCTTGCTCGCCGAGTCGACAAGCAGTGGGCTGGCTGGGAAGCCGTCGGAGGCAAGAGCGATCGCGGGAGCGAACAGCTTCGCCAGCGACATGCTCGCGAACCGTTCGTGCAACGCAACCCAGCCATCGACGCAACCGGGGATCGTCACCGAACGAATGTCGTGACGGAATGGCATCGTCGTGAGTCCCGACTTGCGCAGCGCATCGGCGTTTGCGCCGCTTCCTGCTCGTCCGCTGGCATTCAGACAGTGCACATGCCCGTGGTAGTAGACGAGCGCGAACAGGTCGCCGCCCATGCCGCACAGGTGTGGTGCCGTGACCGCGATCACTGCGTTGGTCGCGATTGCCGCGTCGACTGCGTTACCACCCTTTGCAAGAGTCGCGAGTCCCGCCTGCGTTGCGAGTCCGTCCGCGCTGGCAACCATGTGACTCGGTGAGCGCGTACTTGGAGACAGGGGATTCATACCCAGAGGCCGCGTGCTTCGAAGACCTGTCGCAAGACCAACGGCCGGTCGGTCATGATGCCGTCGACGCCGAGATCGAGCAATCGATTCATCTCGTTCGCGTCGTCGATCGTCCACACGTGGACCTTGATACCAAGGCGGTGCGCGCGGTTGATCAGGCCGCTGGTGAGAACCTTCAGCGGGCCCTGGCGCACCGGAATCTGCGCTGCATTGGCGGCAGCACGTTGTGGCCTGCCGAAGCGCAGATACGCCGTCTCGAAAGGGCCGAGTGCCGAACACAACTGCGGGCCAAGCTTCTCGCGTAGCCGCTTGACCCGTCGATCACTGAAGGCGCCGACGCTCACTCGCCCGAGAGCGTCACATCGTTGCAATGCTGCCACCAATGCATCGATCGCGGCATCGCTCTTGCAATCGATGTTCACCCGCAGTTCCGGCCACGAGCCGAGCATGTCTTCCAGCAACGGGATCGGTGCCTTGCCATCGACGAGCGCGGTCCGGACTTCACTCCAGGGCAGTTCACTGATGCGCGCGTCGCGCCCACACGTGCGACTCAGGTCGTTGTCGTGAAACGCGACCAGTACACCGTCATGTGTCACTTGTACGTCGGTCTCGACGTAGCGATAACCGTGATCGATCGCATACTGGAACGCCGGCATCGTGTTCTCCGGCATATCGCTGGCGCCGCCGCGATGCGCGAACGGAATCGGGCCGCTCCATTCCAGATAAGGATGCAGTGGCTGCGTCAGGCCCAGATCTCTTCGTCCGTCGGTACAACTTTGTCCGTGATGACCTTGCCGATGCGCGACACGTTCATCAGGTGCTTGTAGTCGAGGTTCTCGGAAATCGAGTTGCCGCCCCACGAGCCGCAGCCGAGGGTGGTCGTGGCCGCGAAACCATTGGTGAGTGATCCACCGGCCGATGTCGAGCTTGCCTGGTTGACGACCAAGCGGCTGACTGGAAGGTCGACTCCGGCACGCCGGATGTTCTCTTCGTTGTTGGAGTGCACGGCGGCAGAGTGGCCGGCACCCTCCATCAGCAAGTTCGCTTTCGCTTTGCCTACTGCGTCCTGGAATGTGGTGTACGGCACGATCGCGATGACCGGGCACAGTTTCTCTTTGGCGAGTACGTCCTCGACCCCAACGCCGCTTGCCGGGAGCAGGATCAGCCGTGCGCTCTCGGGTACGTCGATGCCTGCCAGCGCGCCAATCGTCGCGGCCGACTTACCGACCACGTCCTTGTTCAGCCGTCCACCGGGGAACACGACATCGCGCAGCTTCTGCACCTGTGCCGGGTCGTCGGTGAACCACACCTTGCCGGTGGATTCGAACAGTTCGACGGCTTCGTCGTAGTTCTCTTCCGGTGCGAGCACGAATTGCTCGTGTGAGCAGATGATGCCGTTGTCGAACGAGGCGCCGGTGACGATCTTGTCGATCGCGTCCTTCAGATTCACGTCGCGGTCGATGATCACCGGCACGTTGCCGGCGCCGACGCCGTAGGACGGACGGCCTGAGGAATACGCCGACTTCACCATCGCGGCTCCGCCGGTAGCGACGACGACGTCGACCGCCTTCATCAGCTCCTGAGTCTTCTCGACGGAACCGTTGACGATCGTTTGCACGAGGTCGTCGGGGCCGCCGTGTGCCTTCACGATCTTCATGAACTCAGTCGTCAGAAAGGCCGTGCACTGTTCGGCCTGCGGGTGCGGCGCAAAAATCACGGCATTGCCGGTCTTGAGCGCGAACATTCCGTTGCACATCGGGGTGACGATCGGGTTGGTGACGGGCGTGACCGCACCGACAACGCCCATCGGCTTCGCCACGAATACCAGGCCGGCTGCGGGGTCTTCGCCGATCACACCGCGCGACTTCTTGCCCTTCAGGCTGTTCCAGATCACGCGCGCCTTGCCCTTGTTCTTCAGGACCTTGTCGGCGACCAGGCCGATGCCGCTCTCGTCGACCGCCATCTGTGCCAGCATCTCGGCGTTGTCGTAGACGTACTTCGCGATCCCGCGAACGATGGCGTCGACCTGTTCCTGGGCGAACGTTTCAAAGGTCGCTTGCGCCACGCGCGCCCTGCGGATCAGTTCGGGGACTTCAACATCGGTGAGCCCTGACGTCTTGGAAATCATTGCAGTAGCCATGGGTAAAACATACCTACCCGCCAATACCTACCGATCTACCTACCAATCGGCCTACCAATCCGTGGGGCGGTAGTCCTTCAGGAACTGGCCCCAGACGTGTTTGCCAGAGTTGATGCCACTGATGATCGGGTCGACAATTCGTGCTGCACCGTCGACGATGTCGAGAGGCGGATGGAAGCGATGCTCGGCGCGCTTGCGCTGGGCGACGTCGAACGTGTCCTCGTCGCTCACCCAACCGGTGTCCACGCTGTTCATGTGGATGCCGCTGGCGTGATAGTCGGCGGCCGAGGTGCGGGTCATCATGTTCAGGGCCGCCTTGGCCATGTTCGTGTGCGGATGGCGGGTCGTTTTCATCCGGCGGTAGAACTGGCCCTCGACGGCGGAGACGTTGACGATGTGTTTGTCGCGGGTGCTGGTCCGCAACATCAACTTCTTGAGGCGAGCATTGAGGACGAACGGTGCGACGGCGTTCACCAACTGCGTCTCCAGCAACTCGACCGACGACACCTCGGCCAAAGTAAGGCGCCAGGAGTTGCGATCGCGCAGGTCGACCTGTTGCAGATCGGCATCCAGTCGGCCCTCGGGAAAGAGGTGATGGCCAGCGTCAAAATCATCGGGTAGCAGTGGGATTTGCGACAGCGCGGCGGAGTGCGTGAGCCCGAGAAGATGATCTCGCAAGGTCGCCGGCAATGCCGCGAGCGCGCTCGTCTCGCCTTCCATCATGTGCCGGTAGAACTCGGGGGGACGCCGCACCGTCTGGCATGCGTTGTTGATGATGAAGTCGAGCTGTGTGCGGGTGGCGAGCAAGTGGGCGCAAAACGCTTCGACGCTGGGAGTGTGTCGGAGGTCGAGACCGAAGATCTCGAGTCGATCGCTCCACTCGTGGAAATCGCTCTCGCCCGCATAGCGCGCCGCCGAGTCGCGAGGAAACCGGGTCGTCACGATCAGTTGCGCGCCGGCGCGCAGTAGCTTCAGTCCCGCCTGGTAACCGATCTTCACGCGGCCGCCGGTGAGCAACGCGACGCGTCCGCGGAGATCAGCGGTTTCGGTGCGCTTGAACTCGTTGAAGTCGCCGCACGACTGGCACATCTGGTCGTAGAACGGATGCACCGAGGTGTACTTCTTCTTGCACACGTAGCAGTGCAACGGCTCGTGAACGGTGCGGTCCTCTCCAGTGGGTGGAATGTCCGTTGGGGGATAGACATTCGGTGACACGTAGACGTCCTTGGCGCGCAATGCCCGAATCACCGTTTGATTGCGCACTGCCTCGTCGCGACTGACCTTTGTCGAGCGATCGTGCTTGAGCTTCTGCTTGGCACGCCGTCGTCGCGCTTCGATGTCGGGCTCGAAGACGGCACCTGCCGCCGTCAGCAGCGCGGTGCGTTCCTCCAGTGGCAGTGCTTGCAACAGGTCACGATCGGCGACGATGGCATCGAGTGTTTCGCGCAATTGGCGCAGTCGAGCGGCGTCAGCGGACATTTACGCCCACGCGCGAAAGACCGCACGCCCGCTTGTTGGCGGCTTCGAAAGGTCGATCGGGCGACCAGCGAGGTTCTCGACGAGATGGGGGCTCCACATCGCCAGGGTTTCCACGCGAGAGAATCCTGCATCGGTGCAGAGCCCATGAACCGCCGCCAGGTTTGGGCCGAAGTTGTTGCTCGGGTCGCCGTTCAGCATTGCGCCGGGATAGAAGGCGGCGGCTGGTCGGTCGATGTCGAGTAGATCGACGACCGTCTCGATCAGCGCGTACCCGCGAGTGACACTGCGAACGCGCCGCAGGTACCCCAGCGGATCCGGCGCGTGGTATAGAACGCCGAAGAAGAGCACAACGTCGAACGCGTCACCTAGGGCCTCGGGGGACAGCTCCTCGACCCTGATGATTTGCTCGCGCACGGGCAGGCCGGTGTATTCCTTGATCAGTTGAAAGTTGCCGTGTGAGTCTTCGTCCGGCCACAGCCATACCCAACTGTCGGTCGCCAGCACGTCGGTCGCGCCGCGCCGTGCAGCGTCGAACGCGAAGTACCCGTCGTAGGTGCCGATGTCGAGAACAGTCTTGCCTGCGAGTTGCTCGGGCACCCCGAACAGCTTCACCTTCATCCCGGTCGGGTCGTACCCCTCGATTCTGTACCCGCCCTCGAACTCGAAGGTGTGGTACCACGTTCGCTTCGCGGCCGCGTTCATCAGGTCGCTGCCCGATCGACCGGGCGCGAGTGCGAACGGCTCCGGAAGCGCTTCGGGCGTGATCACCCACCCGGGAGCATCGGCTGCCGGCCGGGGAGTCGGATGGGCGATCCGATGCAGGTATCGCTCAACTCGTGCGGCCGGACCGCTTCCATACCGAAGTACCAAGCTTCGAAGGCGTTCGCGCATTGGGCGAATGTACCGGACGTTGCGCGGGTTGCTTCGTTGTTCACCGCCGGTACGTTCACCGCATGGACCCAGCCGAGCGTTTCGTGGAATTGGTCAACCGACCCATGCCGCATGCGCATCTCGACTTGATGGCTGGGCTGATAGGGCTCGCCTTCGATCCCGGGGCCGATGTGGACAGCATGCTCCTCGGCCTTGATCGCCTTGCCGACGACTGCACTCCCTCATTCGATTCGATCCTCTCAACGCTGTTCGCCTCGGGCCGACTGCTCGGCAACATTGCCGACTACGGCGACCCGCGCAACTCATATCTCCACCGGGTCATCGAGCGTGGGCTAGGGATACCAATCACGTTGAGCGTCTGTGCCATCGAAGTTGGTCGCCGGCTGGGCGTTCCGATCCAAGGCGTCGGTCTGCCGGGCCACTTCCTCGTCGTATGCGACGGTGAGTACGCGGATCCGGTTCATGATGGCGCAAGGTACACACCCGATGAACTCGAGCCCGCGTGGCGCCAAATCACCGGCATCACAACCGCATTGGATCGGCGCTTGGTGCAGCCGACGCATACGCGCTCGATCTTGCTGCGCATGCTGAACAATCTGAAGAACACGATGGTTGCAATCGACGAGCCGGTGCAATTGCAGGTACTCGCCAGGTTGCGCGCCGCGTTCCCGGAATTGGCCAGCGAGCATGGCGAGTACGCCCGGTGGCTGCGACACTGGAACTGATGACCCCACTGACCGCCGGCCATCCGATCGAGACGCCGCATCACCCGGTTGGCCGTCGCACGATTGAGCTCACGGATCAAACGCGGGCGGGTCGTTTGTTGGGTGTTGATCTGTGGTATCCGGCGGAAGCGAGCGCAGCCGAGCCCAGCACCTACGAATTGTTGCCGGGTATCGCGTACCGGGCAGCACACGCGCAACACCAACCGCCGGCGCGCCCTGGCGAGTTTCCGCTCGTGCTCTTCTCGCACGGTCGTACGGGCATGCGCATCTCGTATGCCTTTCTGTGCGAGGCGCTTGCTGCACGCGGAGCGGTCGTGGCTTCGGCCGATCATCCGGGCGATGCCCTGGTCGATTGGTTGGTGGGCAGCAACGACGACGACCGCACCAACGAGGTCAACCGCGTCGCCGACGCACACTTCGTATTGCACGCATTGTTGAGTGGTGACCCAGTCGTGCCCATCGATGTGGTCAACGCGATCGATCATGATCGCGTTGTTCTTGCCGGTCATTCGTATGGTGCGTACACCGCGTTCGCAACGGCCGCCGGTAGCAGGGGAGTCGCCGCGCACGATCGCGTGCGCGCGGTTGTGGGGCTGCAGTCCTACACGCGCACGATGAGCGACGGACTACTGGGGCGCATTGTGCAGCCGACGCTGATGGTGGTCTCGACGCACGATCGGACCACACCTCCCGAGATCGATGCCGAACGTCCGTGGGCGCTACTGCGCGGCCGCCCCACATGGCGACTCGATCTGCTGGGCGCCGGCCATCAGGCAAGCACCGACATTGCCTTCTACTCCGACCTAGCCGCGCACGTCCCCAACATTCCCGACGTTGTTCGCGAGTATCTCGAGTTCACTGCCGCCGACGCGGAGCCGACGCAGGGACGCACATGGCGCGACCTCCTCGCGGTCCAGATCGCGACGATCTGGGCATTCCTGCAGGTGGTGTTGGATATCGATGCCGACGAGGGATTCGCAGAGGTTCAGCGCTTGGAGGACCTAGCGAGCGTCTCGTTACGACGACGCTAGCTAGCAACAAGGGTGGCCAGCACATCGCTGGCCGCGAGTCCACGATCGTCGAACACAGTCGAGTTGCTCACTGGTCCGCCACTCATCGCTGCCGCGGCAACTCCGATGGCTGCCTGCAGATCGCGGATGTTGCGCGGCGGCGGGAAGTATTCGTCCTCATCAGTGACGCGCTCAGGGAAGACGCCCTGCGCGGGCGCCATGCGAGCGATGATCGCCTCCACTAATTCCTCGGGCGCCGATGCACCGGCGGTCACGCCGACCGTGCCGGCAAGGTCGTCGGGTAGTTCCTCGGCATCGTTGACGCGATACACGCGTGGGCATCCCGCTTCCCTGGCCAGCTTCTCGAGTGCGCGCGTGTTCGACGAGTTTGCGGAACCGATCACCACGATTGCATCACACCGCGGAGCCATCGCCATCAAAGCCGACTGCCGGTTGGTCGTGGCAAAGCAGAGGTCGCTGCGACCCGGTGACCAGACGTTTGGATAGCGCTCGCGCACAGCGACGGCGACGCCTTCCCAATCGCGATGCGAGAGCGTGGTTTGCGCAAGTAAGGCAACGGGTTCGCTGAACGCGGGGAGCGCCATCACCTCGGCCACACTCTCGACACGACTCATCGCATCGGGCGCGACGGCGATGGTGCCGACTGCCTCCTCGTGGCCCTCGTGACCGACGTACACGATGCGATAGCCCTTGCCGGCACGAACCTTCACCTCATGGTGCACCTTGGTGACCAACGGGCAGACCGAATCGACCACGTAACTGCCGCGGGCGCGCGCCGCCACGACGACATCGGGTGCCGATCCGTGAGCGGACAACATGATGGGACAGCCAGGTGGAACATCGGCGATGTCGTCGACGAACACGACACCTTGCGCTTCGAAGCGCTGAACAACGATCTTGTTGTGCACGATCTCGTGGTAGCAGTACACGGGCGGATCGAAGCTGCGCACCATCCATGCCAAGGCTTTGATCGCCATCTCGACGCCTGCGCAGAATCCTCTCGGTTCCGCAAGCAGCACGCGATCGACATTCACGACGGACCTTTCACGATGGACCTTTCACCACTGGAACGCTAGCGGCGCACCGAGAAACCTCTCTGAACGGCTCACCGGTAGCCTGGGAGGCCATGTCATCCCCGGTCGTTGTTGCTGTCGCGCCCGGGTCCGCCGCTGAACGGGCCGGGGTTGCCGTTGGCGATGTCGTCGCCACCATCAACGGCAAGGTGCCGCGCGACGTCATCGAGTGGCGCTTTGCAGCCGACGACGCCGACGTCTCGCTCGAGGTGCTGCGCGGCGGTCTGGAGCTAACGCTCGAGGTCGCGAAACGCGCTGGTGAGCCACTCGGGGCGGAGGTGTCGAGCGCGGTGTTCGATCGAGTTCGCACGTGCGACAACCACTGCGAGTTCTGTTTCATTTACCAATTGCCAAAAGGACTGCGCAAGAGCCTGTACTTGAAGGACGACGACTACCGACTGAGCTTCCTGTACGGCAACTTCACCACCCTCACGCGGTTCACCGAGGCCGACCTCGAGCGCGTCATCACCGAGCGATTGTCGCCGCTGCATGTCAGCATTCATGCCACCGACCCCGACGTGCGCAGCCGCATGCTGAAGAACCCGCGCGGCGCGATGAGCTTGCGCTGGTTGCGCGCGTTGCTCGATCACGGCATCACCGTGCGCGGACAGGTCGTGCTATGTCCCGGCATCAACGACGGTCTGGTCTTTGCGCGCACGCTGGCCGGCGTCCTCGACGAGTATCCCGAACTAGAATCGGTAGCCGTCGTCCCACTCGGTCTCAGCCGTTTCAACGCGGAAGCGTCGATGCGACAACACACACTCGCTGAGGCACAGGCGATCGTCGCCACCATCGAAGCGTGGCAGCAAGTGTTCCTACGCGCGTTGGGCCGACGTATGGTGTTCGCAGCTGACGAGTACTACTTGATGGCAGGGTTGCCGTTTCCAGAGGCCGACACGTACGAAGGTTTCACGATGCACGAGGACGGCATCGGCATGGCGCGCACGTTCGAGCTCGAGTTCAACGGCACGGTCGCGTCACCCACTGGAGTGCAGAGCGGGTTCTTCGCGGCCGTCGACGGCGCGCCGGCCAGCGGTTACCGCGCGCCACGTAACCCCGCGGGCGACACCGGGCTGCGCGCTGACACCGCTGGAAGTACACCGGTCCGCCTCGGTGCCCGCCCTCACGCGCCGATCGCGATCCTCACCGGCGAGTTCGGGGCACGCATCATCGAACCACTGGTGCGCACACTCGATCGCGACGATGTGCGCGTGCTGCCAGTGCACAACGAGTTCTTCGGTGGCAACACCGCGGTGACCGGCTTGATGGTCGGTGCCGATGTCGCCCGAACTCTTGCCGCGCAGCCGGCCGGGCACCGCTACTTGTTGCCCGACGTGTGCCTCAGCGAAGGACGCTTCCTCGACGGCACGACGGTCGAAGACCTGCCACACGTTGTCGAAGTGGTGCCTACTGACGGCATCTCGTTACGCCTTGCACTCAACGGCAAGGCTCTGAGTTCATCCCTGTCATGACGCCCCCAACT
>JANWKM010000073.1 GCA_025451395.1 Ilumatobacteraceae bacterium | reverse complement strand
CTAACGCATCGCCGAGCGAGGCGTCGCCGAATATCAGCGCTGCGACTTCAACGGCGAATCCCCCATAGCGGTCGGCGAGGTGTGCGGGCGGAGTGCCCACCGGTTGGTCGGTGTACCCGACCGCGCCCAGCAACGGCAGGTTGCGTGTGCGACAACGTGCCCGCATACCCAATCGCTCGACCGCCTTGTCGATCGCGTCTTGCGCCATCACCCGATAGGTCGTCAGTTTGCCGCCGGTGACGCTGACCACACCGCTGGGGCTCACTCGTACTTTGTGGTGGCGGGAAAGGTCGGCCGTGCGTCCCGACGACGCAGCTTTCACCAACGGGCGCAGACCCGCCCACACGCCGGTGATGTCGGCTTCGGTGATACCCGTCGTGACACTTGCGTTCACCGCCCGCAACATGTAGTCGATGTCTTCCTTGGTGCATTGGGGATCGATCAGTGGGCCGTCGTAGTCGGTGTCGGTGGTGCCGATGTAAGTGTGTTCGAACGTGCCATCGCCATGTGCAATCCACGGCACCACGAACAAATTGCGCTTGTCCTTGGGCACCGGAATGACGACTCCAACGTCGTTGCGCACCTTCTCCCATGGCACGGTGATGTGAACACCCTTCGCCGGGCGAATGGAATCCGGGTGAGTCGTCTCGTCGAGCGCTCGCACGTCGTCGGACCACACACCCGCGGCGTTGACGACGACACTGGCGCGCACCGCGAAGCGACGACCGTCCGCTTCGACAACCGCACCGTCAACGTGACCCGAAGTCTTCGTCAACTCGACGACATTGCATCGGTTAGCGATCGCAGCACCGTGCGCCGCAGCCGTACGCGCGATTGTGACGACGAGGCGGGCATCGTCGGCCGTGGCGTCGTAATACAGGTATGCAGAGGCCAGACGATCCTTCGGCATCGTTGGCATGTGAGCGAGCGCCGCACCCTTGCGCAGGCGCTTATGAAACTTGCCAATGCGCCAACCGCCGGTGAGGTCGTACATCCACATCGCTGATCCCAAGGCACGGGCGATCTTGCGCGAGACGACGCCATCCTTGGTCAGCACCGGCAGCAGGAATGGCAACACCTTCACGAGGTGAGGGGCATTGCTGCGCAGCCGCTTGCGCTCGCGGAGGGCTTGATACACAAGCCGGGGGTCGTCCTGTAGGTAGCGCAACCCGCCGTGCACCAACTTCGAACTCTTCGAGGAGGTGCCCGAAGCAAAGTCGTCGCGCTCCACAAGTGCCGTCCGCAGCCCTCGGCTGGCAGCATCGAGCGCGGCCCCGACGCCGGTGATACCGCCGCCGATCACGAGCACGTCGAACGTCTCGTCTTCCAGTCGCAGGAGCATCTCGCGTCGATCGAAACCGGTGTGGGTTTGGGCCGCGGGCATTACGGGCAGCCTATTAGTCCGGCCCGTTGGTAGCCATCGGTCGGTCGTCCCACCTAATCTGCACCGCTTGCAAATTAGCCATCGCTGCGAGTAGAGTCCTGGACGTGCTCGCCCCAGCTGAACTGACCCGAGTGTTCCGAGCCCGCGGGCTGAAGGTCACGCCGCAGCGGCAACTGCTGTTCACGCTGCTGCACGACAACGAGACACATCCGACCGTCGAAGCGCTTTTTGCTACGGCGAGCAAGATGATGCCTGGCATCTCGCTGCGCACCGTGTACCAGACGCTGAACGACTTGGCCGCGATGGGCGAGTTGCAGATGGTGCAGTCGGCCGGCGGCTCGACGCGCTTCGATCCGAACGTCACCGAACACCATCACGCGCAATGCGATCGTTGCGGCGAGCTGCACGATGTGTACGTCGACGATCTCGATCGGTTACGCGTGCGTAACCTCGACGGTTTTCAAACGGAGCGGGCGCGCATCGTATTCAGCGGGCTTTGCGCTGCCTGTCTATCCAAGACAACACGAACACAGAAACAATCCAACAAGAGATCAATAACCAAACCATCCAGTAACAAGGGAGCAAACAAATGAGCCTCAAAGGCAGCAAGACTCACGACAACCTGAAAGAGGCGTTCGCCGGCGAGAGCCAGGCCAACCGTCGCTACATGTGGTTCGCACAGAAGGCCGATGTCGAGGGTTACCCCGACGCGGCAGCGCTGTTCCGCTCGGTCGCCGAAGGCGAGACCGGGCATGCGCACGGTCACCTCGAGTACCTCGCACAGGTCGGCGACCCCGCTACCGGCGAACCGATCGGCGACACGTCCGACAATTACAAGTCAGCGATTGCTGGCGAGACCTACGAGTACACACAGATGTACCCCGGGTTCGCGAAGACAGCACGCGAAGAAGGTCTATCCGAGATCGCCGATTGGTTCGAGACGCTTGCCCGCGCCGAGAAGAGCCACGCCGGTCGCTTCGGCCAGGGACTCGAAGCGCTGTAGAGCAGTAGAGCTGTAGATCCACTGAACATCATCTACGACCCGAAGCACCCGTCGTATTTCGACGAGGCGGACCTGCGCGGAGAACTCACTCGCGTCTTTGAGATCTGCCACGGGTGTCGGCTGTGTTTCAAGTACTGCACCTCGTTCCCGACGCTGTTCGAGATGATCGACCGGCATGAGGATCAAGATGCGGGGCGGCTGACTCCCGCGCAGCAGGATCAGGTCGTCGACGAGTGCTTCCAGTGCAAGCTGTGCTACGTCAACTGCCCGTATACGCCCGAGTTGCATGAGTGGGCGATCGACTTCCCACGGCTGATGCTGCGTTCCGACGCAATGCGCCATGCCACCAAACAGGTTTCGCTGCGTGACCGAGTAACCGACTCGGTGATGGGCCACACCGATCTGTTGGGCAAGGTGGCGACGAAGACGGCCCCGCTCGCCAACAAGATGCTCGGTGCCAAGCCGGGTTCTGTGGTGCGCAAGGTGATGGAGAAAGCAACGGGAGTGTCGAGCGTTCGGTTGTTACCGCCCTACGCCCGGCAGCGGTTCACCACCTGGTTCAACAAGCGCCCCAAGGTTCGCATCGCGAAACGGCAAGGACGCGTCGCCGTGTTCCCCACCTGCCTCGTCGAGTATCAGCAACCGCAGATCGGTCACGACTTGGTGAAGGTGTACGAACGCAACGGCATCGAGTGCTCGCTCGTCGGTGGTGCCACATGTTGCGGTGCGCCGTGGCTGCACAGCGGCGACGTCGATCAGTTCACGAAAGTGGCCACGAAGAACGTCGCCGTACTTGCGGCCGCTGTCCGCAAGGGCCACGACGTCGTCGTCCCGCAGCCGACCTGTGGATACGTGCTCAAAAAGGATTACATGGACTACGTCGGCGGGGCAGACGCCGAACTGGTTGCCTCGCGCACCTACGACGCCTCCGAATACTTGATGAACGTGCACAAGGCCGAGGGCACCAGCCTCGATATCGAGTTTGAGGGCTTCGTGCCGGCAACGATCACGTATCACACGCCCTGCCACTTGAAGGCACAAAACATCGGACTGAAGAGCCGCGATCTGCTGAAGCTGACCGGGGCCAAGGTCAAACTGGTGCAGCAGTGCAGCGGCATCGACGGTATGTGGGGCTTGCGCGCCGAGAACGGCGACATCAGCATCCCGATCGCACGCAAGCTCGCCGACGAGATTCACGCGGCGGGCGGCGACGTGGTCGCCGGTGACTGTCACCTGGCCAACACCGCCATCAACGAGCAAACCGGTGAGGAGCCGCTGCACCCGCTGCAATTGATCGCGCGTGCATACGGGATTGTGGAAGAAGATCAGTAGCGGTGAAGGACCATGCGCAAACTGACCCTTGCTGATATCGCCGACGCACGGGCCTACGAACGCGAGCGCGACGCACTCCGCGCGCAGGTGATCGAACTGAAGCGTTGCCGGCGGGTTGCCATCGGCACGGTTGTCTCAGTGATGTTCGAAAGTCGCGAGACGATGCGCTACCAGATTCAGGAGATGGCCCGCGTCGAGCGCATCTTCACCGACGACGGCATCCAGCAAGAACTCGACGTGTACAACCCGCTCATCCCCGAGCCGGGTCAGCTGTGCGCAACCTTGTTCATCGAGCTGACGTCCGACGACCAGATGCGCGAATGGTTGCCGCGCCTGGTGGGCATCGAGAACTCGGTGCTCTTCCGGCTGCCAACCGCCACGGTTCGGGGTGTCGTGCGGGCCGAGCATGCCGCCCAACTCACACGCGACGAGATCACGGCGGCCGTTCATTACATCACCTTCCACTTCACACCCGACCAGGTAGCGGTATTCGCCGAGGGCGTCACGCTGGAGATCGATCACCCGGCGTATCGCGAATCGGCCATGCTGCCGGCTGCCACCGAGGCCGAACTGTTGCGCGATCTTCGCCCTTAAAATCGCGCAGAAATCGCACATTCTGGGCTGGCTTTGCCGATGGGCGCGAACGTAGATTCAGGTCGTTGCGGGAGGGGTCCCGCAGTTACTGACTAAACGGGGGCAGAGTTCGTGTCGGTCAAAGAGATCGTGTGGCGTCAGCTGGGGGCGTGCAGGGGACTCGACCCCAGCGTCTTCTATCCCGACGATGATGACGACGCACTTGAGGCAAAGCATGTGTGCGCCGAATGCGGCGTGCGGGTCGCCTGCCTGGAATACGCGCTGCAGGTGCGTGAAAAGTCGGGAGTTTGGGGCGGTGCCACCGAGCGTGAACGACGCCGGCTGATCCGCCAGCGGCGTCGCACCGCCTAGGGCGACCTTCTAGCCTGAACGAATGAGTCGTATCGACGAGTTCGGCGGTTGGCCGGCGTTGCTGACCGAGCTGCTCGAGAAGCGCGACCTTCCGGCGGCGCACGCCCGTGCCGCGATGGCCACCATTCTCTCGGGCGATGCCACCGCGGCCCAGCTGATCGGGTTCGTCGTCGCACTGCGCGCCAAGGGCGAGTCGCCGGAGGAGATCTCCGGGCTCCTCGACGCGGTGCTGGAAGCCGCAGAAATCGTGCCGCTACCCGACGAACTGCGCGGGGCGGCGATCGACGTCGTCGGAACCGGTGGCGACCGGAGCCACAGCGTGAATGTCAGCACGATGGCCGCCATCGTCGCCGCCGGCACCGGTGTGCCGGTGTGCAAGCACGGCGCACGGGCCGCCAGTTCGCAGTGCGGCACGGCCGACGTGCTGGAAGAGCTCGGGGTTGCCGTTGAGCTCGCGCCGCAAGGAGTTGCGCGCTGCATCGAAGAAGCGGGGATTGGTTTCTGCCTGGCTCCTCGCTATCACCCGGCGTTTCGGTTCGCGGCGCCCAGTCGCCGAGAAATCGGTATCCCGACGGTGTTCAATCTGCTCGGCCCGATGGCCAACCCAGGTCGCGTGCAGCGACACCTCATCGGCGTCGCCAATCCGGCGGTCGCGGAACGCATGTTGGCGTCGCTGCGCTTGCATGGCTCAAAGCGTGCGTGGGTCGTGCACGGCAATGGCCTCGATGAACTGACGACCACCGGCTCGTCCACCGTGTTGGCGCTCGATGGCGACGCAGTGCGGAGCTTCTCCATCGACCCAGTGGCGCTCGGCTTGGCACCGGCCATCCTCGATGAACTCGTCGGCGGGAAACCTGACTTCAACGCCGACGTCGTGCGCCGCGTCCTCGGCGGCGAACACGGCGCGCATCGCAACATCGTGCTGCTCAACGCGGCGGCGGCCCTCGTGGTGGCCGACACCGCTTCTTCGCTGGAGAAGGGCTTGATCACGGCGACGGAATCGATCGACTCGGGGAGCGCGCAGGCAACTTTGGCGAAGTGGGTCGAAGTGTCGCAGTCGGCCGTCGAAGAGTTTGGTCACTGATGATTGTTCGGGTTCCGGCTTCGTCGGCGAATTTGGGACCAGGCTTCGATGCGCTTGGCATGGCGCTGACGGTGTATGCCGATGTCATTGCCGAACCCATCGAGCACGAGTTGGAGTTGGCCGACGCGCAACTGCTCGATGAGCACCACCCGGCAACGATCGCGTTTCGCCGCGGTGGCGGGGAAGGTTCGGTGAGCGTGCGCTCGTCGATACCGGTGGGCCGTGGGATGGGATTCAGTGGCGCGGTGCGCGTCGGCGGGGTGGTCGCGGCGCACGGGCAACGTCGCGGTGTCGACAGCGACCGGTTGCAGCAGGCGATGCCAGAACTACTGCGTCTCGCGACCGAGTTGGAGGGCCATGCCGACAATGCGGCGGCGTCGCTGTATGGCGGCGTCGTGGCCACGGCTGCTGGGCATGTCGTCCGAGTTCCGGTACAGCTCGACCCGGCGATGGTGATGTGGGTGCCTTCGTTCGCAACGTCGACCGACGAATCGCGCCGGAAACTTCCGGAAACGGTGGCGCTCGCCGATGCAGTGCACAACATCGGGCGCACGGCATTGCTGGTCGCCGCGTTGGTGGCTGGTGACATCGGCGCGTTGCGCGCCGCGACCGCCGATCGAATTCACCAGACTCTTCGCCTGGCAAACGCGAAACCCTCACGTGACGCGCTAACAGCCGCGCTCGACGCCGGCGCATGGGCGGCATGGCTCAGCGGATCCGGACCGGCGGTTGCGGTGATGTGTGCGGTCAAAGACGCCGAGTCGATCGCAGCAACGCTGCCCTCCGAGGGACACAGCAAGATCTTGCGCATCGACCGTGTGGGCGCAGTGATCGAGCGACGCGATGTCAAGCAGCAGCATGAAGACGAGTGACCTCAGGTACCGGAGTCGTCGGCCATGCCCACTCGCCAGTGCAACTGTGCAGTCGTGCGTGAAAACTGGCGCGGTCGATGGCGCGAGCGAGACACAACACCTCGTCGGCGGCCTGGCGGGGGAGGGTCACCGGAAATGCTGGCGCCACCGGTGGCGCGAGCTCGAGTTCGGTGGCGAACTGGCCCGGCTGTTGCACAGTCAGCAGCACGCCATCGCGAATCTGCAGCGTGGTGTCGTGGATCTGCACCTCGACCTCACCGGCCGAGCGAAGTTGGTCGAACCGGCGCTGGCGAGTGATGGCGCCCGCGAACGCCGTCGCGCGGTCGCGCATGCTCGCCGCTTCCTCGTAGCGGCGACCGGCGGCGAGCTCTGCAATCTTCGTCCACAGCGGATCGAGTACAAGCTGTGGCGAGGTCGTGCAGGCCGCGACAACCTGCGCAACAATCCGCCAATAGGTCGCCTCGTCGGCTGTGCCGCTGCACGGGCACAGCGCGACACCGAGTCGGGCGCCGGCGCACGGCACTGCGTCGACGGGGGGCTTGTAGTTCTTGCCGATCTTGGTGCCACACCGCCGAATGGGAAGTGCCGATTGCACCGCCTCAATGAAGGCGGTGGCCGTCGATCGTGAAGTGAGTGGCCCGATGTGCACACCGGTAGCCGCAGGTTCGCTAGTGATCACGAGTCGCGGCCATGCCTCCTCGGTCGTGATGCGCACATAGCAGTACTTCTGCCACGTAGTGCCCACGCGGTTGTATCGCGGATTCAAGCGGTGCAGATACCGAAGCTCGAGTATCTCGGCGCTGATCGGATCGCTTGTAGCGGTGTGCGCGAGTCGCTGCGTCTCTCGCAACAGCGGCCCGATCTTGCGGCGATCATCGCTTCCGAAGTAACTGCGCACGCGTTGGCGCAGATTGGTGGCCTTGCCGACGTAGAGAACCTCGTCGTACGCGCCGAGGAAGCGGTACACGCCCGGCGCGCGCGGTAAGTGATGCGTGAGCTTCAATTTCCCCGCCTGCGGATGGCCGCCCATCTTTGGTAGCAACACCAGATCATCGAGACCTAACACGCCGAGGCCAGCTGCGCGCTCAAGCAGCAGGTGCAACAGGTCGGTGGTGGCGAGCGCGTCGTCGAGCGCGCGGTGCGTTGGCTTGTGATCGAGCCGGAGACGAGTGGCAAGCGTGCCCAGTCGACAGTTGGGTACTTCGTCGCGCATCAACCGGCGGGCGAGAGGCAACGTGTCGATGACGATGTTGCGAAACGATGCGCGGTCGCTGCGCAGCAGGGCGGCGTTGATGAAGCCCATGTCGAAGCCGACGTTGTGGCCGACGATGACCGCATCGCCGACGAACTCTTGCAACGAGGGCAACACGCATTCGATGCGCGGTGCAGTGGCCACCATCGACTGTGTGATGCCGGTAAGTACCACGACGCTGGGAGCGATCGCTTTGCCAGGGTTGACCAGTGTGGCCATCGTGCCCAGGCACTCGCCGCGTCGCACTTTGACGACGCCAATCTCGGTGATCAGGTCGCCACCACGGTCGCTTCCCGTCGTTTCGATGTCGAGGACGCAGAACGTGACATCGGCGAGCGGCGTGCCCAGATCGTCGAGCGAGCGCTGCACAGCGGCCCAGTTGAGCACGAACGCCCGTTCGTGTCAAGAACAGGCGTTCGATCAGGTCGCTCGTTAGCCTGACCAGATGCCCGCCGACGTTTCCGCCGAACTTCCCGACGAATCGCTGCGGTCGGCACTCGAGTTCGCTGTCGCGATTGCAGCGATTGGCGTGAAACTGCGGCCGCCGATGCCGGTTCCCTCCGGGGTTAAGCCATACCTGCGATTCCACAAACTGCCGCCATCGGCGTTGACGCCGCTGAGGGCCGCAGTCGAGAGCGACAGCGACTTCCTGCATCGCCTGAGTGTTGTTGCCACGGGGGACTTGATCGACGAGGTCGGAATGCTGTGGCTCACTCGCCCCGAGGGTTGGCAAGCGGCCGCCGCGAAAGCTGCGACCAATGGCGCCGTGGAAGCCGACGAAGCCGGGGATCTGCGCCGCGAACAGAAGCGCCGTCGCGCCGCCGAAGCCGTCGCCGCGCGGTCGCGATTGGAATCGGCGCGACTTTCCGAGCAACTGGAGGCGGAGCGTGCAGCGCGCGCGACCGTCGCTGCCGATATGCGTCAACTGAAAGCAGAGTTGGCTGCGGCACGCTCACAGGTGAAGCAACTGGAGCGCGCTGCCGAGAAGCACACGAAGGCGGAACCACCGATCGCCGCACCGACTGCCAAAACTCGCAAGCCGCCAGCCAAGGTGCCGCGCACCCGACGCACGCGCAGGCCGATCGCGGTCCCGGGCGGTCTGCTCGGCAACAGCGAGGCGGCGGGTGAGCACATGCTGCGCGTCGCGGGAGTGACTGTTCTGGTCGATGGTTACAACGTCGCCAAGTTGGGTTGGAAGTCGTTGTCGCTCGAGGCGCAGCGCACGGCGTGCATCGATGCGGCCGAGAACATTGCCCGCCGCTGGGGAACCAAGTTGCACGTGGTTTTCGACGGGTCGTCGGTGGTCGGCGCAGCCTCACCGAAGCGGCGCCTGATTCGCGTGTCGTACTCGCCCGAAGGCGTGACGGCCGATGATGTCCTTCGCGCCGAGGTGGCCGCGCTCGACGTTGCCAGGCCGGTCGTGGTGATCACCAACGATCAGGCAGTCGTTGCCGATGTCCGCGCCGCTGGAGCCAATGTCGTCAGTAGCAACACCTTTCTTGCCCTCGCGCGCCGCTAACCAGTCCCTTCAACGACTCTGTGAGACCCCGTTGCCATGCTTCCAGCTATGTCAACGCTCGTTATCTCCTGCGACTCCTGTGTCATGCAACGCACGGCCACATGCGCCGATTGCGTCGTGACGCACCTGCTCGCACCGGCGCAACGCGAGCGCATGACCTTCGATGCCGACGAACTTCGTGCGGTCGAGTTGCTCGCTGCGGCCGGACTGGTGCCTACGCTGCGTCATCGTGAGGCCCGCTGATTCGCCGCCGCCGGCCACCGACGCGGCCTACCTCGCCAGATTGGCGCAAATCACCGAGCCATTCGGCGTCACCCACACTGGGGTTGCTCCGGCGGAAGTGTTGTCGCGGGCTCGAACGGCGATCGACGATCGGCTTCGGCGCGGCCTGACCGACGGAATGCAGTTCACGTTCCGCAACCCGTCTCGATCCACCAATCCCCGGCGGGCGGTCCCCGATGCGCAGTCCGTGTTTGTCGCGGCTCGCCCGTACCTGCTCGACGATGCGCCGCGCCCGAAGGGCGTGCAGGCGCGGGTCGCGCGCTACGCCTGGGTCGATCATTACGCCCCTCTGCGCGCGGCATTGCGGGCCGTGGCACGCCGGCTGCGCGCCGATGGATTCCGCGCAGTCGCGTTCGTCGACGACAACTCGATCGTCGACCGCGAGGTTGCGCAGTTGGCAGGCATCGGCTGGTTCGGTAAGAACGCCAACCTGCTGCTCCCCGGTGCCGGTAGTTGGTTCGTGCTCGGTTGTGTGGTGACGACCGCCGCGCTACCGATACACCAGCAACCGGTCGAGGACGGATGTGGCGCCTGTCGTCGCTGCCTCGACGTCTGCCCAACACGAGCGATCATCGAGCCGGGCGTCATTGACGCGACTCGTTGCCTGGCGTGGGTTTTGCAGAAGCCCGGGACGATCCCGGTGGCGTTGCGAGAGTTGGTGGGTGATCGCATCTATGGCTGCGACGACTGCCAAGAGGTGTGCCCGCCGACGATTCGCTTCGGGCCGAGCAATCGAGCGCCTGCGCAAGACGCGCCGAAGGCCTGGCTCTCGGTACTCGAGTTATTGACGTGCTCCGACGCCGAACTCGTTGCGCAATGGAGCCCGTGGTATCTCGCTGATCGCGACCCGCGATGGATTCGTCGCAACGCACTCGTCGTGCTTGGCAACATCGGTGACTCAAGTGGCGAAGTGCAGGACGTCCTGCGCGAATACCTCGTCCACGACGATCCGATCCTGCGCGAGCACGCCGAGTGGGCTGCACAGCGGCTGTGTATGCAACGACTAGGTGTGGACGAGGTGCCTGCGTGAAGCATTTGCTCGTCACCAACGACTTCCCGCCGAAGATCGGCGGCATTCAATCGTTGCTGTGGGAGTGGTGGCGCCGGTTGCCCCCGGATTCGTTTGCGGTGCTGACCAGCCCGTATCACGGTGCCGCCGAATTCGACGCCGCGCAACCGTTCCACATCGAGCGCACACGTGAGCCGTTCTTGCTGCCCCATCCGTGGATGGTTCGACATATCGACACCATGGCGCGCGCCGTTAACGCCGACCTGGTCGTGCTCGACCCTGCGTTGCCGCTCGGCTTGGTCGGGCCTTCGTTGAAGCTGCCCTACGACGTCGTGCTTCACGGTGCCGAGGTGACAGTTCCCGGCCGCCTTCCGCTGAGCAAGCAAACGTTGGCCTACGTATTGCGACGTGCGCGCCACGTCGTCGCTGCGGGCGGGTATCCCGCCAGGGAAGCCGAGCAAGCCGCCGGGCGAACGTTGCCGATCACCGTCGTGCCACCAGGTGTCGACACCGAACGTTTCCGCCCACTCACCGACGCCGAGCGATCGTCGGCGCGCGCTCACTTTGGGTTCGCGGAGGATGCAGAAGTCATCGTCAGCATCAGCCGCCTGGTACCGCGCAAGGGTTTCGACACCGCCATTCGGGCGGCGTCAATCCTGCGCGGTCGCCGTCCACGACTCGTGCTCGCGATCTCAGGCAGTGGGCGCGACGAGAAGCGATTGCGCGAACTCGCTATCTCGCTTGCAGCACCCGTTGTCTTTCTCGGCCGGGTCGACAACGACGACCTGCCCCGCCTGTATGGATGCGCCGACATGTACGCGATGCTCTGTCGCAACCGCTGGGGCGGTTTGGAGCAAGAGGGCTTCGGCATCGTGTTCCTGGAGGCAGCGGCATGCGGTGTGCCGCAGGTCGCCGGCGATTCGGGGGGTGCTGCCGAGGCGGTTGACGACGGGCGTACGGGCATCGTCGTGCGCCACCCCGAAGACCCGCGCGACGTCGCCTTTGCATTCGAGACGTTGCTCGACGACCCTGTGCTCGCGCGTGCGATGGGTTCAGCTGCGCGCCATAGAGCAGTGCACGAATTCTCTTACGACGTGCTGGCGCATCGTCTAGGAGTGGCACTGGGCGCGCTGACAGACTGACGCCGTGAACTCACGGCTCGTGCGCGCAGACCTAGTCGGCACCGGTGTCTTCCTCGTCGCGCTGGCGATTGCGGTGCCGTTGCGCACGGAACGCGCGGCACAGATTCTGATTGCGGTTATCTCGGTAGCGCTTTTCGCCATCGGGGTGACCGCGACGCTGTGGGCCTATGCCGCAGCGCTCGAGCGGTCACGCGTCGAGGAGGTTGGTGTCGCCAACCTTTACCTGCTCACCGGTGCGACCGCACCGCCGCCGGTCAAACGCGCACTGCTCGTGTCGTTGGTTGTGCAGGTGCTCGCTTCGCTGGGCGCTGCCGCCGTCGGAGTGATCGGCCTCGAGGACAGCCAACTGAACGCCCTGGCCTTCGGCGTCTTGGTGCCGATGTTCGGCATTGGCATGAACGGAGCGTGGGCTGCGAGGTACGGTTCCTACGGGCCGCGGGTCAATTCGGCGGCGAAACCCTCAAACCGTAAGATCGGCCAACCGTAAGATCGGGCATATCTCCATGGCAGAAAAGGCGTCACAGACCATCACCATCGCTGCGGCGCCCGAGCGGGTATGGGCCATCGCGTGCGACTTCGAGGGGTACCCCGAGTGGGCCAAGGACGTCAAAGACGTCATCATTCGCGGGCGCGATGGTGAGGGCAGGCCCGATCAGGTCGAATTCCGAGCGTCGGCGCTCGGCCGCAGCACTCACTACACGCTCAGCTACGACTACTCGCAGGCACCGAACGTGCTGGCGTGGCATATGGTGCGCGGCGACATCATGCGCACCATCGACGGCGCGTACAACATCTCGCCGGCGGCGAACGGTGGCACCGAGGTGCGCTACGACCTCGCGATCGAATTGGTAGTTCCGCTCCCCGGCTTCGTGAAGCGCCGCGCCGAAGTGCGCATTCTCAACACGGTCCGCGAACTCAAGGCACGCGCGGAGGCATGAACTCGTCGCGCCGGCTCGGCATCGATATCGGCGGCACGAAGTGCATGGCGGTCGCGATCGACGCACACGGCGCGGTGATCGACCAGCAACGCCGCCCCACGCCTCAGCACCCCGACGAGCTGATCCAAACCGTCATCGAACTCGCGCAGTCGATGAAGCCGTGGGACTCGATTGGTGTCGGCATGCCTGGCCTTGTCGATCGCAGCGGCGTAATCCGGGCGGCACCGAACCTTGTTGAGATCAAGAATCTGCGTGTTGGTGAATTACTCGGCAAGGAGTTTGGTTGTTTCGTGTATGTCGACAGCGATGCCACCTGCGCCGGTGCTGCGGAATGGAAGGTCGGTGCCGCACGCGGTGTCGACGATGTCGTCATGGTCACGCTTGGTACCGGCATCGGCGGTGGCGTGATCGCCGGTGGCGTGCTGATTCGCGGAGCAAATGGTTTCACCGGCGAGATCGGCCACATGGTGGTCGACCCCGATGGCCGGCCATGTCTCTGCGGTCGTCGCGGTTGTTGGGAGCGTTACGCGTCGGGTGCTGGTCTCGCGTGGCTCGCGCACAGCGCGCACGATGGCCAGGGGGTTGCGCGCGCGATCGAGTTGGCGGGTGGCAAGCCAGGAGATGTGCGCGGTGAACACGTCACCGGTGCGGCACGCGAGGGCGACACCGATGCGTTGGCCGTCGTCGACGACTACGGCCGCTGGGTAGCGCTCGGTCTCGTCAACCTGACCAACATTCTCGATCCTGCAATGTTCGTACTCGGTGGTGGTCTCGCTGTCGGCGCCGATGTGTTCCTGGCACCGATCCGGCACTGGTTCGGCGAATTGCTCTACGCCCCCGATCTTCGCCCGCACCCCGCGCTCGTCTTCGCCCAACTCGGCGAACGCGCTGGCGCGATCGGTGCCGCCATGCTCGCCGACCTGCACTAAGCGTTCCGTTGATGGGTTCAGGTTTTCGGGCGGAAGTTGGCACGAGCTTGGCGAATCTCGTCCCACGCGGCTTCGCGGCCGGCCAGTCCGGTCGTCGACGACGTCTTGTCGGGCTCGAGCGCTTTGTACACCTCGAAGAAGTGTTTGATCTCTTGCACAAGCTGCGGTGTCAGGTCAGCGATGTCGTGTACGGCCTGCCAGCGCGGCTCGCTGGGTGGTACGCAGAGGATCTTGGCGTCCTCTCCGGCTTCGTCGCGCATATACAGGACTCCGACCGGGCGTGCCTGCACCCACACGCCCGGATACACGGGGTCCTCCAACAGCACGAGCGCGTCAAGGGGATCGCCGTCGCCGCCGAGTGTCTCGGGAATGAAGCCGTAGTCGGCTGGATAGGTGGTTGCGGTGAAGAGCCTGCGATCGAGGAAGATGCGGCCGTTATCGTGATCGATCTCGTACTTGTTGCGACTGCCACGCGGAATCTCTATGACCACGTGGATGCAGTCGGGTTCCAGCGGCTTGGTCAAGAGGGTTACTCGACAATCAGTTCGACGTCGACGGGCTTGCCTCCGCCGGGACCGTTGATCGGCACAATGTCCATCGGGCAGGCGGATGCGATGACGATGAGGTCGACCTCCGCTTGAAACGTCACGCTGTCACCAGCGGCCGAGACCGTTGGCAGGAATTCGATGTTGCCTTCGGAGTCCCACGGAATGTTCATGAAGAGGTTGAGCGGTGCCGGCACCGCCGCTTTGCGCGCAACCCCAAGCTCGGCCAACGCCTCGGTGAAGTTGCCACAGCATGATCGATGATCGGGCGCAGCGCCGAGTTGCGCGTACCGAAACGGATCACACGCGGCGATGACCGTGTCGTGCACACCTGGGCTTGTGTCCTCGGTGAGGATCATGATCGTCGAGCGTTCTTCATCGAGCATGCCATCACCCGGATGTGGACGGAGGTTGCGCCACGGAATGCGCGAGTGCTGCATCGACATGGCGATCTCGGGTCGGTCGGCGCGAATCGCCCAGAAGTCGACGACCTGCGTTCCGTGCGTGTTGACGACGCGGACCGTCTGTCCAGACTTCACTCGAACTGCCCGTCCGTGGCCACCAGGAACAACTGTGCTGGTCATAACGTTTTTCCTTTCATTAGTGACTTACCCAATCGCGCGAACGATCTACTGCCCGTCGCCAGGTTGCATGACCGAGATCGGCAAGCGTTCGATCGGGTGCGGGTTTGAACACAGCCTCCACCGACCACTCGGCCGCAATCGCATCGAGCGACGGCCACACCCCCTCGGCCAACCCCGCGAGATACGCGGCTCCGAGCGCAGTCGTTTCTTGATCGACTGGGCGGCGGACCGTGACGCCTAACTGATCGGCCTGGAACTGCAGCATGTCGTCCATGGCCGAAGCGCCGCCGTCGACGCGCAGATCGCTCATCTCGACGCCGGCCGCCGCCGCCATCGCGTCCATCGCATCGCGCGTCTGATACGCCATCGCCTCGACGACTGCGCGTGCGAGGTGCGCCTTCGTGCTGCCGCGGGTGATGCCGACGATTGTGCCGCGCGCGTACGGATCCCACCACGGGCTACCGAGGCCGGCGAATGCGGGCACGAGATAGACGCCGCCGTTGTCGGAGACCGATGCGGCCAGCGGACCAACCTCGGCTGCGCTCTTGATCACGCCGAGCCCGTCGCGCAGCCACTGCACCGCCGCGCCGGTGACGAAGATTGCACCCTCGAGCGCGTAGGTCGTCGATCCGTCAGCGACCGTGCCGTTTCCCCCCATAGTCCAGGCCACAGTCGTGAGCATTCCCTCCGCTACGGGCGGGCACTGTTGGCCAACGTTGAGCAAAATGAAGCTGCCCGTGCCGTAGGTGTTCTTCGCCATGCCCGTCGCAAAACAAGCCTGACCGAAGAGAGCGGCTTGTTGATCGCCAGCGATGCCCGAGATCGGAATGCCGGCGGGCACTCCGCACGCGTCGGACGTGACGCCGAAGCGACCACTCGATGGCATGACTACCGGCAGCGCCGACATCGGAACGCCGAACATGGCGCACATCTCGGCGCTCCATTGCAGATTGCGAATGTCGAACAGCATCGTGCGGCTCGCGTTCGACGGGTCGGTGGCGTGCACCGAACCGCCGGTCAGGTTCCAGAGCAGCCACGCGTCAATCGTGCCGATAGCCAGATCGTCGTCGATGGGGATCGAGCGATTGGCGAGCAACCATTCGACCTTCGAGCCTGAGAAGTAAGGATCGAGAACCAACCCGGTCGTTTCGCGGACCTTCGCCAACAAACCGTCGGCGGCGAGTTGATCGCAGCGCGCGGCGGTGCGCCTGTCCTGCCAGACGATGGCGGTTCCGTACGGCACACCGGTGCGCCGGTTCCAGGCAAGCACGGTCTCGCGGTGGTTGGTGATTCCGATGGCGGCGACGTTGCCGACACCGATGCGTTGCACGACGTCGTTTAACGTTTCCTTGACGGCATTCCAAATCTCCATGGCGTCGTGCTCGATCCAACCGGGCTCGGGGAAGTGCTGTGTGAACTCGCGGTACGACGGGATTGTGGGATCGTTGCTACTTCCTTTGGCGAAGATCGCCCGACTGCGCACGCCGGTCGTACCTGCATCGATCGCGATCACACAACGGCCTGGCGTGCTCATCGGCGGCGCTTGGCTGGCCGGTGCCCAGGGCCACCCGAGGTTCGTTTCGTCGGTGCTGGCCTCGGCCGCACCGTCGGCGACGCTGCGCTTTTTTCTTGGGTCGCGCGTCGCGGAGCAGCGGCTACCTCGGCGCGCATTTGCTTCAACGACTTGCGTTGATAGCCGAACTTGGCCATCACGGCACCGACGGCGAGGTACACGACCCCGCCCAGCAGCAGGGATACATAGCTCGTTGGCGAGCGGTTATCAGTGGCCGAGAACGACACGATGGCAACGATCACCGCGACGATCAGCCATTCAATGCTCAACCGCTTCCACGGAACGGTCCGCGAAGAATCCCACTTCATTCCCAGTCAACACCCTGTCGTTCTTGGTCGGTTGAGCCGTACGATTTTCCCATGCGCGTCGGCATTCTGACAGGTGGGGGCGACTGCCCTGGCCTCAACGCGGCTATCCGCGCCGTGGTTCGCAAGGGCGAATTGGTCTACGGCGACGAATTGATCGGCTTTCACGATGCTTGGGATGGCGTGCGCGAGCGACGCTTCACCGAGCTGAACGTTTCCTCGTTGCGCGGCATGCTGCCCAAGGGCGGCACCATGCTTGGCACCCGGCGGGGGAGCCCATACGACCGCGCCGATGGTGTGCAGGAAGTGCTCGCGACGTTCAAAGAAATGCAGCTCGACGCGCTGGTGGTGATCGGTGGCAATGGTTCGCTCTCAGTCGCGTGCAAGCTGCACGCCGAGCACGCGCTTCCGATTGTCGGAGTCCCGAAGACGATCGACAACGATGTCGTCGGTACCGACATGACTTTCGGGTTCAACACCGCCGTTCAGATCGCAACCGATGCGATCGACCGGCTGCACACCACGGCCGAGAGTCACGATCGCGTAATGGTCGTGGAGGTGATGGGTCGCCATAGCGGATGGATCGCAACATACGCCGGAATCGCTGGTGGTGCGACCGCCATCCTCATTCCCGAGCAGCCGTTCGACATCGAAGCGGTATGTGCGCAGCTGCGCAGCCGCCACGAGCGCGGACGCTATGCATCGATCGTCGTCGTTGCCGAAGGCGCCGAGCCCCTCGAGGGCACGATGAACCGACGCGACAAGGTGTACGACGAATTCGGGCATGTGCGACTTGGTGGCGTTGCGGAGACAATTGCAAACGCGATCGAACAACTCACCGGCTTCGAGAGTCGCATGGTGCTGCTCGGTCACATCCAACGCGGTGGCACACCGACCGCTTTCGATCGTGTACTCAGCACGCGCTATGGCGTCGCGGCCATCGATGCCGTCCACGTCGAAGCGTGGGGGCAAATGGTTGTGCTGCGCGGCGGCGAGATAATCACCGCTCCACTTGCCGACACGGTGGGCCAAACTCGCCCGGTCGACATGCACCTCTACCACGAAGTCGCAGCAGTCTTTTTTGGTTAGGCGTTGCTGGGCGATGGGAACGCTGGGTAGTCGGGTTGCGACGAGGGCACCAAGCCGGGGTAGTCGTAGACAGTGAGGGGAGTGCTGGTCAGTTCGCCGCTGCCGACTGGCCATTGCTGATCAGCTCCGGCAACCATGATCGTCACGCCGCGCACACCATCGATCTCGGAAGCCGTGTACACAATCTGCGCCATTGCAGTGATGAGCACCTGACCAGACAACTCGAGCACGTCGGCCGAGAGATCGACACGCAGGATGAATCCCTGTCGACGGGCATCGAGCAACTGGGTTCCTACCGGTAGCGCAGTGCGGAACTGATTCGCCTGCTCCGTTTGGTTCGGACCGGCGAGCAACGCTTGCAACAGCGCGGTCGGTGTCTCCGCCACGTCGCGTGCGACCGATTCGAGCAGTGCTGCCTGCCCGACTACTTCGGGTGACAAGAAGTACACACGCGCCGTGCCGATGGCCGCACCCGCGTTGCTGTCGCCTCCGATGCCGAGCTCGACCTGATCGGCGGCGGGGATGTCGCGCGGGCCGTCGTCGGATGCAATGCCGCAGCCGGACGCGATCGCGACGATGGCAACACCGAGTGCCAAAGCGCGTTTCATTCGTTGACCTCGTCGGCTGCAAGTTCGAGCACGAAACGCGCACCCGATTCGCCGTCCACTCGTTCCTCGACCCATACGCGTCCGCCGTGGATGCGAGCGTGCTCATCGACGAGCGACAGACCGAGACCAGCCCCGTCGCTCGAGCTGCGCCGACCGGCAACCGCGCCGCGAGCAAAACGTTCGAAGACGAGTGCCCGTTCTTCCAGCGGCACGCCGAGACCGCGATCCTCGACCGCGATCCAAATGTGAGCTAGCGGCTCGCCCTCACCATCGGGTTCGCCGACGGTGACCGTTGCCTCGCCGCCACCGTGGACGCGCGCGTTGTCGATGAGGTTGGCCATGACGCGCGCCAACCGACGCCGGTCGCCCTGGATCACCACGCGTTCGGCGCGCTCGCTGACGATCACTCGCGTGGTCGGCATGCTGCTGACGTCGACCGCGTGCCGAACGAACTCGGCAACTCGCAACTCCTCGATGTTGAGTCGAATCGCGCCAGCATCGAACCGGGAAATCTCGAGCAAGTCCTCGACGAGACCCTGGAAGCGAGTCACATCGGCAACGAGCAGATCGAGTGCCGACTGCGCACGCTCGGGCAAATCGTCGCGACGTGAATTCATGACCTCGACGCTGGCCGCCAACGTCATCAATGGTGAGCGCAACTCGTGGCTCACGTCGCTCGCGAATCGTGCGTCGCGCTCGACCCGCGCCTCCAGCGCGGCGACCATGTCGTTGAACGCATTCGCCAACACACGCAGGTCGGGATCTTCCGAGGGTTCCAAGCGGGTGTCGAGGCGTCCACCAGCGATCGCCTTTGCCGCTTGCGCCGCATCGCCCAGCGGACGCACCGCACGGTTCGCCACGAGCGTGCCGAGCAACGCGCCGGCAAGAGTGGTGATGAACCCCGCGAACAACAGGCTCAGTCGGACACTGTTGAGCGTGCTCGACGCGTCGTCGAGGAGCACGAACTCGAAATAGCCGCCGTCCGCCACCGTCAGCGGAATACCCACGACAAGAACAGGATGACCGTCGATGCGTGTGATCATTCGCGCCGGCGTCGATTCGGTGATCACGCGCTGTTGCAGGCTGAGCGGTATCGCGTCGTTGGTGTATTTGGCTGAGCTTGCCGACCAGCTGCCGCGATAGTTGATCGCAAACGTCGCGACGCCGAGTGATTGCAAGCGATCCATGGCGGCTTGCGTCGAGGGATCGTTCAACCGCAGATCGTTCTGCGCGGCCTGCGCATTGCGATATGCCTGCTCGATGCCCGCGTCGTCGCGTTGGTTGACGACGCTGCTGCGGGCGAAGCTGTAAGCAGCGGCTGCCAGAAAGCCCGAGAGGAACAATGCGCCGAGCGCGAACATCAACAGGATGCGGACCCGCAAGCTGAGCCGTCGGGGTTGAACCCCTTCCCACCACTCGCTCAATCGCAACCATCGACTAGGCCCAGCCTTACTACCGGTAGGCGTCTGCTCGGCGGCGGAGTCGGTCACGATTGCAGTCGGTAGCCGAGACCCCGCACGGTGACGACGTGGCGCGGGTTGGCCGGATCGGCCTCCACTTTTGTGCGCAGCCGACGAACGTGCACGTCGACCAGCCGACCATCGCCGAAGTAGTCGTATCCCCAAACCTTGTCGAGCAGACTCTCGCGACTGAACACGCTGCCCGGATTTTGCGCGAGTTCGCATAACAACCGGAACTCGGTCTTGGTGAGATGCAGTTCGGTGCCACCGCGGACGACCTTGCCTTCCTCCGGAATGATCTCGAGATCGCCGAAAGTCAGCTTCGCGTGGCCGGGAGCGGTGGGCCGAATGCGGCGCAGCAACGCGCGGATGCGTGCCGAAAGCTCCTTCGGCGCGAACGGCTTGGTGAGGTAGTCGTCGGCACCGGCCTCCAGGCCGGCAACGACATCGTGCGTGTCGTTGCGCGCCGTGACCATCACGATCGGTACGTCGCTATGGCGCCGCAGGGTGCGGCACAACTCGAAGCCATCGATGCCCGGCAGCATGATGTCGATCAACACGACGTCGGGCGCGGCGCGGTGGAAAAGCTCGATCGCTTCTTCGCCGCTCCCTGCCTCATCGACGGTCCAGCCCTCGTCCTCCAACGCCAGCTTGACCGCAGTTCGAATGCGTTCGTCGTCTTCAACCGACAAGATGCGAGTACCCACGCCCCCATGATGCCAGGCCCGGTTGCCTTTCGCGGGGTCTCGGTTAGGCGATCTCGCGGTCGATCTCGTCGATGAGGGCTTGCAGTTTGGAAAACAGCATTGGGTTCGCCACCAACACTGAGTCGGGTCGCACGGGTCCGCCGTCGAGGCTTCCGGTACGACACCCGGCCTCACGAGCGATCAGCTCGCCAGCCGCAAGATCCCATGGACCGAGCCATTGCTCGAAGTAGGCGTCGACTCGACCGCCAGCGACGTAGCACAGGTCAACGGCGGCGGCACCGAAGCGACGGATGTCGCGTACCCGCGGCAGCAACGCGGCTACGCGCGCGGCCTGTTGGCGGCGGCGTTCGATCTGATAGCTGAAACCGGTGGCAACCAGCGCGAGTGAGACATCGTCGGCGTCGCTGCACTGAATGCGCCTACCGTTTAGCGACGCACCTTCACCAACGATTGCGGTGAACAACTCGTTTGTCGTAGGCACAAACACGACGGCGATCTCGGTGCCGTGCATCGATCTGGCGGCAATCGACACCGCCCACCCGGGAAGGTCGTACAGGAAATTGGTCGTGCCGTCGATCGGGTCGATTAGCCAATCGATGCCACTGGTTCCAGCGGTATCGGTGCCCTCCTCGCCGATGATGGCATCGCCCGGACGCGCCTCGAGGATGCCGCGCACGATCAGCGTTTCGCTTGCCTTGTCGAACTCGGTGACCATGTCAGTCGCAGACGACTTGGTGGTCGCAGTGGCGATGCCGCGCTCGGCGCGCCCGTCGCGAACCATTGCTCCCGCGGCCAGCGCGAGGTCACTCGCCAGCGTCAGCAACTCGACGCGTTCCCTTTTGCTGAGCGCTGTCAAGAGCGTCGCGCTCGTTCGCGCTGTTCGATCTGCCGCCACTCTCCAACAGCACGCAGCACGAGTACCGCCACGATGCTCATGCCGCCGGCAGCAACGACGGCACCGACCAGGAGTCCGATACCGCGGGCGGCGGCACACGAGCCATCGCATTGCAGTTTCACCAACGTGTAGCCGATCAGGCCGCCAGCGAAGCCGCCGGCGAGCACAGCGATGAACGCACCCGCGCGAACGCGCGGTGACGGCAACGCGGAAAGGGGCCGCTCCTTGCCGTTCAAACTTCCGTCGTTCCCACTTACGCTCACGGCTGTCAATCTATGGCCGTAGGCTCGTCGCTCATGCGCGTCACGGTGGTCGTTCCGACATACAACGAGAACGAAAACATCGAGATCCTCTGCCGCGGAGTGCGGGCTGTGGTACCGACTGCCAGCATCGTCGTCGTCGACGATGGCAGTCCCGATGGAACGGCCGACACGGCCGAGCGATTAGCTGTCGAGATGGGCGCGATCTCCGTAGTGCGCCGCGCCGAAAAGCTCGGTCTCGGTTCCGCGTATCGCGCCGGATTGCGCGCGGCTATCGATGCTGGCGCCGAGATCTGCGTTCAGATGGATGCCGACCTGTCTCACGATGCGGCTCTGCTGCCGGCGTTAATTGCGACCGTCGAACACGGCGCCGATCTCGCGATCGGGAGTCGATACGTGCCGGGAGGTCGAACGGTCGACTGGCCGTCCGGTCGGCGCCGTTTGTCGCGCTGGGGCAATCGATACGCGGCGGGTGTACTCGGCTTGGCAGTCAACGACGCCACGGCGGGCTACCGCGCGTACAGCGCCGACGCACTCGAACGAATGAAATTCGAAACGGTGCGAGCGGAGGGCTACGGCTTCCAAGTGGAGATGACGTACCGCCTGGTGAGCCTCGGGGGCAAGATCGTCGAGTTTCCGATCACGTTCCGCGACCGTGTCGAAGGCTCGTCGAAAATGTCGGGATCGATCATCCGCGAAGCAAGCGTTCTTGTCGCGCGGCTATGGGTCAGCGATTTTCGCGGGCGCCGCAGACGTCGCGCGGAAGGTCGTTAACTACACGGCCGGTCGTTAGTTTTTGGTCCGAGGGTTACGTGCAGGTTTCGGGGGGTCCGAGGGTCACGTGCCGGTATCCAGGTACGTAGCCCTCGGATGGGGTGGATGCGGCAGCAAACCCTCGGACCACTGGCTGAGTGGGCGACCCTATGCACAAATGTTAGGCTTGCCTCACTTATGTGGGCCAACTTTCTCATCGGCCTGCGCGAGGGTTTGGAAGCCTCGCTCGTGGTCGGGATCCTGGTCGCCTACCTGATCAAGTCGGGTCATCGTGACCTGTTGCCACGGGTCTGGGCGGGAGTCGCCTTCGCAGTGCTCGTTTCGCTCGGCGCTGGGGCGGCACTCACATTTGGTCCACGGGGGCTCAGTTTCAAGGCGCAGGAAACTGTCGGCGGCACTTTGTCGATCGTTGCCGTCGCGTTCGTCACCTGGATGATCTTCTGGATGGCGCGCACGTCGCGTCTGTTGCAGGGTGTGCTTGAGGGCCGCATGGCGACGGCCATCAGTCGCGGTGGTTTGAGCCTGGTGCTCGTCGCGACACTCGCGGTCGGCCGCGAGGGTCTCGAGACCGCACTGTTCTTGTGGGCAGCCGCGCAGGCCACCGGTTCATCGACGCAACCGCTCGTCGGCGGCGCGCTCGGACTCCTGACCGCAGTAGTGCTCGGACTTCTCATCCATCGCGGCGCCGTGCGACTCGATCTCGGCAAGTTCTTCCGGTGGACCGGTGCGGTGCTTGTCTTCGTTGCAGCCGGAGTTTTGGCCTACGGCATCCACGATCTGCAAGAGGCGGCGATCCTGCCGGGGTTGCACTCACTCGCGTTCGATGTCTCGTCGGCGGTCCCACCGAGCTCGTGGTACGGCACATTGCTGAAGGGCACCATCAACTTTTCGCCGAAGACGACCTGGCTGGAACTCGTTGCGTGGTTCGCCTACATCGTTCCTGTGCTCACCCTGTTCATCCTCGCTTTGCGGTCGAGCCCAACCGGTCCAAGCAAGGTTCCACCTACCAAAACCGCAAACATCCCGGCTTCGGCCGCGACCTGAGAGGCAACAATGCGTCAACCGATTTCTATCCTCACCTTCGCCGTCGTTCTGATCGGTTGCGTGGCGTGTACCGAGAACGACAAGGACAGTAACGAGGGTTCCATCAAGGTACGCAGCACGGCCGACGCGTGCGAAGTCAGCGCCGCCGAGGCGCCGAGCGGCACGGTCCGGTTCGAAGTCACCAACGATGGGTCGGAGGTCACGGAGTTCTATCTCTACGGCGACGATGGACTTCGCGTTGTTGGTGAAGTCGAAGACATCGGTCCCGGAATCACCCGCAACCTGGTCGTCGACGTTGCGCCGGGTGATTACTTCACAGCCTGCAAGCCAGGGATGGTCGGCGATGGCATACGCGCGCCGTTCACCGTCACCGAGGGCTGACGCACCTCCAGTCCTACACTTCGAATCGTGCGTCGTTGGCTGGTCGGTGGTGGTCTCATCCGTCATGGCGACGGACTGATACTCGTCTGTAACCGCCGCCGAGATAATTCGGTGGAATGGACTCCGCCCGGCGGCGTCATCGATCACGGCGAATCGCTGCTCGACGGACTGACGCGCGAGGTCTTCGAAGAGACCGGTTTGGTCGTGAGTACATGGTCGGATCGTTGCTACACCGTCACCGTCGATGCTCCCGATATGGGATGGCAGATGATCGTGGAAGCGTGGGAGAGCGATCAGGTGAGCGGCGAGATCTGCGTCGCTGATCCCGACGGCATCGTCGAGGAGGTGCGTCATACCAGCGCGGTCGACGCGTTGGACCTACTTACTGCCAGCCCGCTGTGGGTGCGTCTGCCGGTGAGCGCATGGTTGGGCGGCGATCTCGAGACGCACTATCAGTTCGCATTACGTGGCACCGATCGGGCCACCGCCCGTGCGGAGCGCACATGAAGAGGCGCGTATGAAAGACACTATGCGGTCGATCCTGCACGTCGACATGGACGCGTTCTACGTCAGCGTCGAGTTACGTCGTCGCCCCGAGTTGGTGGGTCAACCCGTTGTGGTCGGCGGCACCGGCGCCCGCGGTGTTGTCGCCGCCGCCTCGTATGAAGCGCGCCGGTTCGGGATTCATTCGGCGATGCCCTCGACGCGTGCTCGACGACTGTGCCCACAGTTGGTCTTCCTCGCCGGTGATCACGAGCTCTACTCGCAGGTGAGTTCGGAGGTCCACGACATCTTCCAAACAGTCACCCCGTTCGTCGAACCGCTGTCGCTCGACGAGGCGTTCCTCGACGTCACCGGTGCAATGCGATTGCTGGGCGCCGGACCGGAGATCGCTCATTACATTCGCGAGCAGGTGTGGCAGCAACTGCAATTGCACTGCTCAGTCGGTGTGGCCGTAAACAAGTTCCTCGCCAAGTTGGCATCGGTTGCGGCCAAGCCACGAGCGACTGCCGCGGGCGTAAAGCAGGGGATTGGTGTGTGCGTCGTGAAGCCGGGAGAGGAGTTGGCATTCCTTCATCCTTTGCCGGTGCAGGCACTGTGGGGCGTCGGTCCGGCAACGCTGAAACGGCTGAGTGGCCTCGGCGTGCACACGGTGCGCGAGCTGGCCGAATTGGAACTCGACTCGCTCGTGGCCGCGGTCGGCAAGAGCCACGGTGAGCACTTGCACCAGCTGGCGTGGGGCATCGACGATCGACCCGTCGAGGTCGGGCGGGAGATGAAATCGATCGGGCACGAGGAAACGTTCGCGACCGATCGGCATACGCACGACGAGCTGCGCCGAGAACTGGTTCGTTTGGCCGATGGTGTCGCCGCTCGCCTACGCGCACAGGGAAAGGCGGCGCGCACCTTGACGCTGAAGGTTCGTTTTGCGGACTTTCAGACCATTACTCGTGCGACCACATTGGAAGCACCCACTGGCACGGCCCACACGATCGTTGCCGCCGTCCTGCCACTGCTGCTGGCGATTGATCCAACGGCTGGTGTGCGGCTTCTCGGGGTCAGCGCGAGTCAGCTCGGCGATCCAGCAGAGGAACAGCTCACCATCGACGACGACAGTAGTGAGAACGGCAGTGAGAACGGCAACGGCGGAGAATGGGACATCGCCGAGGAGACAATCGACGCAATTCGGTCTCGCTTCGGCAGCACCGCAATCGGTCCGGCGAGCGCCGTCGAAGGCTCGGGATTGCGCCTGGTACGCCGAGGTGCCCAGCAATGGGGTCCCGATCAGGGGCCTGACGGCTGACCCGGCGCGTTGCCCTTAGTGGGGATTTCTGCGATGATGGCGCCATGCCGCTCTCCGAAGACGAGCAACGTATTCTGCATCAGATCGAAGAGCAGCTCCAGCGCGACCCTGGTTTCGGTCGCACCCTCCACAGTGCCGCGAGCGGTAACCGTCGCATGCTTGCGATAGCCATGGCGGCAGCCATTGCCTGCCTCGTGCTGACGATCGCTTTGCTGTCGGTCAGCCCGTACCTGTCTTTCGTGGCGTTCATCGGCGCCGTCGTCGCCTCATTGTTCGCCGAGCGCCACGCCCGTCGGCTGGGCGAGGCCGGTCTCAGTCACCTGTCGGAAACGGTGCGCGGCCGCTTTGGCCAGCAACAGCGCAGCCGCGCCGACGACTGAACTGCACCACAGAATCTGGCCTTCAGCCTGAGTACTTCACGCGCATCAAGCGCGGGTCGACCAATGCCCTCAGCCGCAGTGCCGTGGGGATACGGTCGCGGCAAATACTCCCGACTTCTTCGCTGAGCATTTCGCAGCGCACGGCCGAGTGCTCGCTGATGTCGCCTTGCGAGTACACGGCGCGGGTCACGTGGGTTGCCATCTCGCGCAGGATGTGATGGTCGATACCGGTGGAACGCTCGGCCACGGTTGCGTACTCGAGTGGAGTGGCACCACCCGGGTGCGGGGCGCCAGCAAGCGAGAGCGCGCCGAGGCTGCGATGCCAGGCGCTGATGACGCGTTCGGGCCGGGTCGGCGCGTGGCGCATCGCCTGAGCGCGAATGACACGTGGTGCGAACACCATCCAAGCGCCAAGCAAGGCGCACATGATGAGCAGCACGAACGGTATTGACGAGGTCGAATTGCCGCCGCGACCACTGCTGCCTTGCGACGGGACGGCGGTGGCTGCGGGGTCGCCGCTTCCTTGTGTCTCTGAGCCGTCTTCGATCCCACTGGTCGCCAGCGGAGGGCTGCTCGCGGGGCCGGGGTTGCCACCGGCTCCATCACCATCACCGTCGCCGCCTCCACCGGTTGAGTTGTCCTGCGCTGACTCGACGCCGGTGTACGACGTTGTGTCGCCGTTGCCGCGGCCCGGCGTCGGGTCGAACGCCACCCAACCGATGTTGTCGAACCAAACTTCTGGCCACGCATGCCCGTTGCGTCCGAACACGTGGTATCGGCCATCGCCGCCCACCGTGCCCTGAGTGAAGCCGACGGCTACACGTGCAGGAAAGCCGAGCGCGCGAGCCATCGCGGCGAACGTGCCGGCGAACTGCTGGCAGAACCCCCGCTTGATGCGGATGAACGACTCGATGGCGTCGTTGCTGTTACCCAACTGCACGTCGATGTCGTACTCGAAGTCGGTTCGGAACCAGTTCTGCAATGCAATCAACTTGTCGAACGGTGTTGTCGCATCGCGAGTTACTGCCTCGGCCGCTTCGCGCGCGACGTCGGGGAAGCCACCGGGAAGCTTGTAGTAGATGTCACCGGGTGCGTCTGTGGTGGTGGCAGCACGCAACTGTTCCGTCGACGGGTGGGGCACGATCGACCGGATCTCAATGTGGTCACCAGGTTGAAATTCGGAGTCGGCAAGAATCAGGCTCTCCGTGATTCCTGCCCAGAAGATGCTGTCCTCGGACAACGAGGTTGGCAGATACGCAGCGGGTAGCAGGTGCCCAGTCATCTCGCTAATACGTATGTCCTGTGTGGTGACCGCGCCTGGCACCATCACATCGCCAGCTCGGTTACCCATCGGCTCGAGGTCTTCCTCGGTGTAGTCCCACTTCGAGCCGCTGAATACCGGCAGGCCAACCAGTCGCCAGTAGTGGCCGCCATCGGACGATGCGACCGTGAAGAACTCGACGTCGCCGTGGTTCACGATTTCCGCGCGGATGTCGACCAGCGGACTCAGTACCTCGGTCACGCTGCCACCGCGGTTGCGAGTATCGACCAAAGCCGGCTTGCCCGCGCCAGGCAACCGTGGAGCGAGGGCGGCCGCCGCGGCCGTTGTCAGGCCGACGGTGACCAGGATCGCCGGCATCGCCGCAACGACACCCCATCGCCGCGAACCCATCCAGCTACTACCGCTACCCACATGGCGCACACGCAATGCGGCGATGACGATCAGCGCACACCCGATCCACAATGCGGCGACCGACTCGCGATGACGGTCGGTGCCGAGTGCGGAAGTAAAGATGAACAGCACTGCTGTCGGCACGATTGCCTCAAGGCGTCCCATCGCGCGGAATGCGAAGGTGTCGGACAGGATCGCGCACACCGCCAGCGCGACCGTCGCCGCGATCCCATAGAGGCCCTGGCTCGGCACGGGCGCTACCGCGGTTGGAAACTGCTCGAGGACCAGCGAAATGTCGATGCGGAGCAGCTCGAAGGTTCGCGAACCCGGAATCGGTCCATTGAACGTGTCGCGGTAGAAAACAATGCCGAGCAGTTCGATCGCGCCGAGCAACATCACCGGAAACGCCACCCAAATCGGTGTACGAAGTAGACGCAACGCAGCCGCCACGACGTGCACTCCAACAGCAACGACGAGCATTGGTCGCAGATAATCCCAGTCGGCGAAAATGCGACACAACGAGACAGCGGTTGCGGCCGTGAGCGCGGTCAGACACAGCGTGGCGGGCAGCTGCGCGTCTTCGATGTAGTGGCGATCGGTGCTGCTCATGCCATCACCGCGGTCCGTCCCATGACGAGTTGACTCCAGCTGCGATGGAGCTCGCGCAGGCTGGTCGCATCGACGGTGAAACCGCGACTGCTCGCCGCTGGCACCATCGTGCACACGACGACGACCACTTCCTCGGGGGCAACGGACGCATTCGTCGAGGCGGCCGCCACCGATGTGACGTGACTGGTCACGACGACTACGACACCGAGGCCGTCGCTTGCCGAACGACCGCCGCCGCTGTGGTCGACGACCTCGTCGCCCATTTCAACTGTGGCCAACCATCGCAATGAGAGCGGCGCGACGTCGGGTCCGCGAAGGTCGAGCCCAGGAGCCACCAGCCGTGCAGCGATACCAGCGGCGGACGCCGCGCCCACCACGCTGGCTGCGGCGGTGACCGCGCGCTCGAAACCGTCGCGGTCGTAGCTGTCGGCCAGTGTGTCGAGCACAACAGTGCAGCGCTGGATACCTTCGAGTGCCGTCTCGCGCACGATCAGCGTCGTCGATCTTGCGGAACTCTTCCAGTTGATGCGGCGCAGGTCGTCGCCGGGGATGTACTCGCGCTGCGAATGGAACTCGGTACCCGATTGGCCGTACGACTTCATGCGTAGGTGTTCACCGAGGCGACCGGCACTGCCCGCCGTCGGAAACGCCAAGGTGAGTTGCTGTGGCACCACGAGTACCTCGCCAGCGCCAGCAAGCCAGTTGGAACGGCGAGCGAGACCGAGTGGGTCGAATCGTTCGGCACGCAGCGGACCGGTGCGCACCACGCCACGGCGGCTCGTGGGTACTCGATACGCCGCGCTCACTGCTTCGCCGGCACCCAGCGGCGCGAGTTGCATCGGCGCGCCTCCCTTGTCGCCGACCGGTTCCCACAGCGTCAGCTTCGGCGAGCGCACACTCGAACGATTCGCCACCTGGATATCGACGCGCGCCGGTTCACCAACGCCGACTGTTGCTGGCCGTGCCACTCGGCGCACTGCCAACCTGGGAAGTGGGCGATTGACAATCAGCAATGCGATCGTGAACCCGGCGAGCAACGCTGATCCGATGATGTACAGCTCGATAAGCCCGAACATGCGCCCCAGCACTATGGAGGCGATGCCCGCCGACAACGTCGACCAGCCTTGGCGGGTGGGCATCAGCGCCCCGCCGGCACCGGCACGCTTGCGAGAATCTCCTCGATTGCCATCACTCCGTCGAGCCCGCGCGACGACGAATCGGGACGCAACATCACGCGGTGCGACAGTACCGGTGATGCCACTGCCTTCACGTCGTCGGGAATCGCGTAGTCGCGCCCGTGCGCGGCGGCATGCGCACGGGTCGCGCGCGCGAGCTGCAACGTTGCGCGCGGCGACAGTCCGAGCAACAGACCAGAATGCGACCGACTCGACTCAGAGATGTCGATCATGTAGCTCTTCAGGACTGGAGCGACGTGCACGGTTCGCACGGCCATGCACATGCGCGAGATCTCTTCTGCGCTGACTACGTGTTGCAGCGCGACCAACGCATCGGCGGCACCGTTCGAGTCGAGGATTGCCAGCTCGGCGTCGCGACCGGGGTAGCCCAACGAGATCCGCATCAGGAAGCGGTCGAGTTGGCTTTCGGGCAATCGATAGGTGCCTTCTTGTTCGACAGGGTTCTGCGTCGCAGCCACCATGAACGGCGAGGGCAATTGATGGCTGACGCCGTCGGCACTGACCTGGCGCTCTTCCATTGCCTCGAGCAACGCCGATTGCGTCTTTGGCGACGCGCGATTGATTTCGTCGGCGAGGACGATGTTTGCGAACAGCGGTCCGGGTTGAAACACGAAGCTCTCGGTCGCGCGTTGGTAAATGCCGACGCCTACGAGGTCGGTCGGCAACAGGTCGGGGGTGAACTGCACGCGTTTCCAGGTGCAATCGATAGAAGCAGCGAGAGCCTTTGCAAGGCTTGTCTTGCCGACACCGGGGACATCTTCAATAAGGAGGTGTCCTTCCGCGAGTAGGCACATCACCGCCAGATCAATCGAATGCGGGTTGCCGTGCACCACCGACGAAACATTCGACGTGATCGCGTCGAACAATTGGGCAAACGTCGGCGACGGCTGGCTTCCGGCCGGGGCAGCGGGGGATTTTGACTTCGATGCGAATTCTGAGGTCGTGGCCGTCACGGCTGGAAGGGTAGACGGCAGAGTGGGCATTTCGCATGTCGGGATGCCAGTACCGTCGTTGGCATGACGGTGTGCTATCTCGCGATTGATGTCGGTTCGGCGAAACTTGCCGCCGGGGTCGTCGACGAGAATGGTGAGGTATTGGTGCGCGACCGCATCTCGACACCCGAACGCGACGTGTGGCCGGCTTTGTCAAGGCTCATTAAAAGAGTGCAGGTCACCGCTCCTGGTGACCCAGTCGCTTGTGGTATCGGCTGTGGCGGCCCCGCCAACCCGCTCGAAGGCACTGTGTCGCCGCTGCATATTCCCAGCCTCGATGGCTTTCAGTTGGCTGCCGAGGTGCAGTTGCTGACCGGGCTTCCCACCATCGTTGACAACAACTCGAAGGCGGTTGCGCTCGCCGAGGCGTGGTGCGGCGCGGCCGTCGGACTTTCTGACTTCGTGTACATCTCGATGGGCACCGGAGTTGGTGCGGGGATAGTGAGTCGCGGCCGGCTACTCGACGGCAATCACGGCAATGCCGGCCACTTCGGCCACATCGTCGTCGAGCCTGATGGCCGACCATGCCTGTGTGGTGGCAAGGGATGTGTCGAGGCGTACTGCGGTGGCAAGGCGATCGAGGAGGAGACCGGCCGTCCGCCGCAGCGCGCACCGCAGGGCATCGTCGAACGTACTGGAATCCTGATTGGGCGCGCGCTGGCATCCCTGGGAGCGATTTGCGATCTCAATACGGCGGTGATCGGTGGCTCGGTCGCCATCGGCTTCGGCGAACCGTTCTTCGGTGCGTTGCGTGCCGAGCTCGAACAGCGAGCGAAACTCAGTTTCCTGCGCGGCTTCACTGTCGTTCCCGCCGGTCTTGGTCAACTTGCGCCACTGGTGGGCGCAGCCGCATTGGCTCGCCGCTCAGTGCCAGTGAGGTAGCACCCGGTAACGTCGTGTTATGCGCCCGACGTACACCGCGGAAGCCGAGGCGTATCGCGAGAAAGTGCAGGCGTTCCTCGCCGAGAAGTTGCCGACCGATTGGGGTGGCATCGGTCAGCTCAACGGGCAGGAACTCACCGCGTTCGTCATCGAATGGCGAAAGGTTCTGTACAACGGCGGCTACCTCGCACCGGGCTGGCCGGTGGAATATGGCGGTGCCGGACTGTCGGCGCTCGAACAGGTCATCATCGCCGAAGAGTTCGCGAAGGCAGGTGTGCCGGTCGGCGGCCCTAACGATGTGTTCGGCATCCAGATGTTGGGCAACACGCTGCTGCGGTGGGGTACCGACGAACAGAAGAGCCATCACCTGCCGCGCATACTTTCTGGTGCCGACACCTGGTGCCAGGGTTACAGCGAGCCGAACGCTGGGAGCGATCTCGCCAATCTGGGGCTGAAGGCTCAGCTCGACGGCGATCAGTGGCTCCTCAATGGTCAGAAGATCTGGACGAGCGCTGGCCACCTCGCCGACCACATCTTCACGCTTGCTCGTACCGACCCCGATGCTCCGCGGCACAAAGGCATCTCGTTCCTGCTCGTCGACATGCGTCAACCAGGTATCGAAGTGCGCCCGATCAAGATGATCAGTGGCGAGAGCGAATTCAACGAGGTCTTCTACACCGATGCCACCGCACCGAAAGACGATGTCGTCGGTGGCGTCAACAACGGTTGGGCTGTTGCGATGACGTTGCTCGGCTTCGAGCGCGGCGAAGCAGCTGCAACCAACCCAATTCGTTTTCGGGCAGAGGTCGATCGACTGCTGTTGTTGGCCAACGAGCGTGGTGTTGCCAGCGATCCGCGCATCCGTCAGCGCTTGGCCGACTGCTATTCGAAAGTACAGATCATGCGGTACAACGGCATGCGTGTGTTGACGCAGTTTCTCAACGGGCATCAGCCGGGACCCGATGCCGCGATCTCCAAGCTCTACTGGAGCGAGTACCACAAACAGGTGACCGAGCTCGCGCTCGACATCATTGGCGCCGAAGCAATGACACCAACCGGACGAATACCCTCGAGCGCCTTCATGACCGACGACGCGGGGGCTCCGAACAGCACCGCGAGTTGGGTCGGGACGTTCTTAAACGCGCGCGCCGGGACGATCTACGCGGGTTCCTCACAGGTGCAGCGCCACATCATCGGCGAAATGGTGCTGGGCCTTCCCAAAGAGCCGCGGTGAGCTTGCGAGCGAATCTCGCCGTCGGGGTCGCCGTCGCGCGCCAGCCACGATTGTGGCGCACGGCCATCGCGCAGTGGCGGCGGACCACACCGAGCCGGTGGTGGCGTCGGCGACCGTTCCTGCCGGTGCCGTCCGGTGAGTACTTGCGCTTCCGAATGGTCACGCAATACGGCCGCGCCGATCACCCGATCGTGCCCGATGATGTGCTCAACTACCTTGAATGGTGCCGTTTGCAAGAAAAGTGTCGTTAGGTTTCACCCGATGAGAAGCGCGCTTGTGTTGAATGCAACCTACGAGCCGCTCTCTGTCGTGCCCGCGTTTCGGGCGATCTGCTTGATCCTCGCCGATAAGGCCGACCTGATCGCTGGCGATGGCCACATCGTGCACTCCGCGCGATTGAGCATCGCAAGCCCATCGGTCGTGAAGCTGCGATACGTGGTGAAGGTTCCATATTCCCGTCGCACAGCGATGTCGCGACGTGCGCTATTCGCGCGCGACGACGCCCGGTGCCAATACTGCGGCGGGCACGCCGACTCGCTCGACCACGTGGTGCCCCGCTCACGCGGCGGCCTGCACAACTGGGAGAATGTCGCGGCCGCGTGCCGGCCATGCAATCTTCGCAAGCGCGATCGGACGCCGGCCGAGGCGGGAATGAGATTGCTGCGGCCTCCGTGTGCTCCACGCGAACACGCGTGGATCAGCGCGGCAGTCGCCCGCATTCCCGACGCCTGGTTACCGTTTCTCGCGCGCGCGAGCTGACCGCCCCCTTGCACGACTGGTTGGTACACGACTCGTTGGGTGATGCGGGTGAATTTCACTCCACTGATCCGCAGCCCGTTCGCTCAGCGACGTTTCACATGGTCGCAGCCAAGACCTTGGTCCTCGGCTCTGCGCAACGTCATAGCGATGTGGACCATCGCGTTGCCGACGCGCTCGACATCGCAATCGGCAAGCGCCGCAGCGGCGGGGGAGCTGTGCTGCTAATTCCCGACGAGGTCGTCGGGCTCG
>JANWKM010000072.1 GCA_025451395.1 Ilumatobacteraceae bacterium | reverse complement strand
TCTCGACTCGATGGCGCCCACTTGAGATATCTGTCTTGGGGTCACGCGTGACGTGGCCAGGATGCTGCAGGAGGGTTTGTCGCCGCGCAAGATTCGCGAGGCGATCGATCGGACGTACGCGGATCAGATGGACTACGTAACGCCGACGCCGTACCCACCGGAGTAGGGAGCGGATCGCCAAGGTTTCACTTGACGTTCTAGCCCACTTGAAGGTTTATGGTGACGGGATGGCTACTGGGCTGAAGATCAAGGAAGTCGCGGATGCAAGCGGGTTCAGCGCAGCGACGCTGCGCTACTACGAACAGATCGGGTTGCTGCCTGCGGCGTCGCGCACGCCGGCCGGCTACCGCACATACGACCAGCGAACGCTCGACCGGTTGAGCTTCATCGCACGCGCGAAGCAACTGGGCTGCACGCTCGACGAGATCACCGGCTTGACCACCGCGTGGGACGGAGGGCAGTGCGGACCGGTTCAAGATCAGCTGCGCCAGCTCGTGGCGGGCAAGATCGCTGCCGCGCAGACGCAGGTCGCCGAACTGATGACCTTCACCAGTGAGCTGCAGCAGGCGGCGGCAGCACTCGAACGTCACCGCCCGGAGGGACCCTGCGATTCGACTTGCGGGTGCGTCAGCGACCCGGTGAGTTTGACTACCAAACCCGCAGCGGCGAGTGAGCCAGCAATCGCGTGCACGTTGTCGGCGGGTTCGATGGAAGGTCGGCTCGCTGATTGGCAAGCACTGCTCGCGCATGTCGAGCGGCGCGAGGCGATCGACGGTGGAGTGCGCTCGGTGTTCGCCGCGTCGGTCTCGACCGATGATCTCATACGACTAGTGACCGCCGAGCAAGCGTGCTGCCAGTTCTTCCAGTTCGCGATCACTGTCGACACTCGCGGCGTCGCGCTTGAGGTGCGGGCGTCCGCCGAGGCGTCGCCGGTGGTCGAGTCGATGTTCGGGGTCGCGTCGTGAACGAGAAGAAAGTAAACGTGGCGATGATCGGTGCCGGAGTCGTGGCATGCGCCGTGTGCTGTGCAGGACCGATCATTGCTGTGCTCGCTGCGATCGGAGTCGGCACGGCTGCCGGTTATGCATTGTTCGGCGCGGGCGCATTGGTTGTCGGTGTCGTGGTGGCGGCGTTCTTGGTGCTGCGCCGTCGGAGTCGAGCATGAAGGCTCGCTGGTTGCTGAGCGCACTGCTGATCGTCGCCGCGGCCCTGTTCGCGATCGGTGCCGCAGCCGAGAGAGACACTCATTCCGAACACAACGAAACTGCCGAACATTCAGAAAGTACCGAGACCTCCGAAGAAGTTCTCGGGATCAATCTGGAATCAACGCCGCTCGTCTTGATCGGCGTCGGTATTTCGGTGGCACTGGCGGCGGCAGCATGGCTCACTAACCGCAAGGTCATCCTGTTGGTCGCGACGCTGTTCGCCGTCGCGTTCGCAGCGCTCGACATCGCCGAGTTCGCACATCAGATCGACCAGTCGGCGAGTGGGCTCGCAGCTCTGGCCGCGATCGTCGCCCTTCTGCACCTTGCCGCAGCATTTGTCGCTGACCAACGGCGGCGTCACGCAACCAGCTAGTAAGTACGCATGAGATTGACTGCGGATCTACCGAGCGACCGCCGCGCACGAGTCGAGTCGCGACTCCAAACAAACCTGATGGCGTGGCTGACGACAGTGAACTCGGCGGGTCGTCCCGACTCGGTGCCGGTGTGGTTCTTGTTGCGCGCTGACGACACGATCCTCCTCTATAGCCAGCCGGGGAAGGCGAAGCTGCGCAACATCGCTGCAAACCCGCATGTCGCACTCGGGTTGGATGTCACCGACATCGGTCGCGACATCATTCGCTTCGAAGGCACCGCCGCCCACGTGCCAAAGCATCCGCCGGCCGATCAAGTCGCGGAGTATGCATCCAAGTACACCGAGCGAATCGCCGCCATCTTCGGAACGGTCGAGCAATTCGCTGCGGTGTTCTCGGAAGCGATCGTCATCACGCCGACCAGACTTCACACCTGATGTCGTCGACGTGAAGCCGATCTTCTTCGCATCACCGGCGAAGTTTCGGGCATGGCTAGAGGCGAACCACGCCAGCAAAACCGAGGTGCTCATCGGCTTCCACAAGAAAGCAACCGGGCGGCCGACGTTGACGTGGTCCGAATCGGTCGAGCAGGCGCTGTGCTACGGATGGATCGACGGCGTTCGCCGGAGCGCGGGGCCCGACAGCTACACGATCCGGTTCACGCCGCGAAAGGCGTCGAGCATCTGGAGCAACATCAACGTCGCAAAGATGAAGGAACTCACCGCGCTCGGTCTCGTCCGTCCCGCGGGACGAGATGCATTCCAACGACGAGCCCCCGACAAGACGGGAGTGTACTCCTTCGAGGCCGAACCGCAGACTCTCCCGCAGAATTTCGAGGCCAAGCTGCGTGCGAACGAGAAGGCATGGGCCTGGTTCAAGATTCAGCCGCCGGGCTACCGGAAAACCGCGACGCACTGGGTGATGGGTGCCAAGAAGGAAGACACGCGGCGATCGCGACTCGAGGCGCTGATCGCCGACTCGGCGGCGGGTCGCAAGATCAAACCCCTGCGCCGTCCAGGCGAGTGATGGTGCCTTCTACTTGGGCGGAGGTGGAACCCGGCGAGAAGGCAGTTGCTTCTGAACGAGCTCAAAGAGTGTGTCGACGAGCTTGCTGTACTGCTCGATCTCTCGCTGTGACGCCGCGATGAGATCCTCTGGGTAATTCACGTGGTGCCGGATGTCTCGCAGTTGGTCGAGTTGTGCCCACTGCTTCCGGTCGACGAGTTGGATGGCGAGCGCGTAGTCGACCACGGCCTCATGAGCGCCGACGGAGTTCGAGAATCGGTAACCGTTGAAAGCCGCCAACGCCGTAACGGCAATGCGCGCCGATTCATGTAGCGCAGAGATAGCTGGCAATCTCAGGCCGTCGGCGAGATTCCCTTTGGCTGCTCGTCGAAACTCGCGGGCTTGTTCGAACATTGCTCGCGCGGCCTTGGCTCGATCACTTGCGTTACCTGCGATCTGGTGCATTCGATCACGATGGAGTTCATCGAGGTCAGCAGGGCGGTCTGCTCTCATGCCAGTGCTCGTGCGAACACTGGCACCCCTGCGTCGCGTAGCTCGGGGAGCCGTTTGTTCTTCGCCTCGAAGACGAACAGATTGATCGACAGCTTGGAATCGGTTTCCAGATCGAGTCGCGTGACGGCGAGATCGAACCGGCTGAGTGAATCGGTCACCACCGCCACATCGAGATCGTTGGGCGGCGGACCTGGCTCGCCGTGGTAACGGGCTGCCCAGGAACCGAAGATGAACACCTCGTCGATCGCCGGGTTGTCACGAAACGCACTCGCCAACATTGGGATCGCGCCGCCGGCATAGGCCAACAGTTGGCGCAGCACCGTCAAATACGGCAACCCCGGGGCCGGGCGGATGATTTTGGCGGTGCCAATCCGGTCCGTCAGCAATACGCCGGCTTGCTCGAGGCGCGCCACCTCGCGCGACACCGTCTGCTGAGGAATGCGCGTACGTCTGGCCAGCTCGGCGCCCGTCGGGTTGTCGGAGCCCCAGAACACTTCGGCGAGAATTTGCATCTGATGCTGCGATCGAAACATCGGCACGAGAGCGGTTGTTGATTCAGCCATTCCACCAATATACCCATATTCTAGGTGGATTAACCCGTAATATGGGTAAGACGCATGCTAGTCGCAGCGGTCGTCCAGCAGCGGGATGTCGAAGTTGATGACGACGGGCTGGAACGCGTCGGATACGAGTCCGCGAACCTCTTCCGGCGTCCAGCGAAATGGGTCGACGAGTGGCTGGCCGAGATGCAATGTGCGCACCTTGTCCCTGCCGCCGGCGTCGATGAAGCGATCGATCAACTGCGAGAAGTCACCGAGTTGATCGCGCGGGATGTCGGTGGTCACCGCGTCACCGAAGGCCGACACTAGGTCGCTGAAGCCGAGGGCGAGTGCCATCGGGGTCGCCGCGTCCAGTACCGCGCCGAGCAGACACTGCTGACGAACCATGCGCTTGTAGTCGCTGTCCGCTTCGCGCGTGCGGGCGTAGGCGAGCGCCACCGTGCCGTCCATGTGCTGTTGACCCTTCTTGATGAACTCCGGCAACGGGTGTTTCGCACCGCGTAGGTTGCCTGGCGTCGGCATGCGCTTGGGCACATTGATGTCGATGCCGCCGAGCGCATCGACGACGTCGACAAAGCCGGCCATGTCGGCCAACACGTAATAGTGAATAGGTATCCCGAGCAACTGAGAGATGCTGAGCTTGATCGCCTGTGCGCCGGCATCGTCGACACCGCCCAGCAGGTCGCGGTGGCGGTCGCCATAGCGATAGATGGCGTTGGCGAGGTCGGTGAAGCCTTCTGGAAACTTCTTCGCCAGCGGGGTGCCTTCGGGGAACGGCATGTCGTCCATGTTGCGCGGTATCGAGATGATGACCGTGCGACCGGTCTGCGAGTTGATCGAGACGACGATCATCGTGTCGGTGCGCAACCCCGGACGGCCAGGGCCCGCATCGCCACCAAGCAGAAGGATGTTCACGCGCTGGTCGCCGTCGAAGATTGGCACCGTCGTCGATGGCGCGATCGACGTGTCGGTGTCGTCCGTGCCCACTGTCGTCGGCAACGGTGTGGGGTATGCGGTTTGCGCGCTGTCGGACCCGAAGACTTTCTCGACGGCCTTGTCGGCTTCCCACACGTAGTTCGCCGCAACGGCGAGTGGTGCCACGCCGCCGATCAACAACACGCCGACGGCCGCGACGGCGGCGAGTCGTGGCCAGGTATCGCCCGACGGGCGCGCCAGCCAGGCGGAGTCGAGCGCGGTGTAGAGGCGAGTGATCGCCATCGCCGCCAGCGCAAGACCGAGGCCGAGGAAGATGGTGCGGTTCTCGACGACCTGCGCAAGGTCAGACCTGTTGCGAACGTCGCCAACGATCGCGATAAAGAGAATGGTGGCGATGACGTTGAGCAGCGATGCCGCGAACGTTGCGCGCAGGACGCGCGCTCGCACGGCGAGGTGCCCGCTGCCCGGGTTGACTACCGACCAGAACGCGGCGGTTGCACACGCACCGAGACCAGTGCGTGTCCCCGCGCCGGTGGTCATGACGATGCAAGCTACCGGCCACCGAGGGCGCGGGGCCGGGCAGGGACGATTGCCGAAGGAGCGGCGACGGCGGTACAATCGTTGGCACGCCGCGGGGTGGAGCAGTTCGGTAGCTCGTCGGGCTCATAACCCGAAGGTCGCAGGTTCAAATCCTGCCCCCGCCACCAAATTTTTGGAAGGTCCGGCCAACAGGTCGGGCCTTCTGCATTTGGGAAGGTCGCATGAACATCGAAGGCGCCTATGGGTGCGGATGGATGTCAACCGCGACCTGATTCCGCACCCATGGGCACGGGCTGCGGTCATCCCCCTGCTCGATCAACACCCGTTGACTATGTCGCGACAGAGTTTCCGAATCCCACGCGTCGATGTGGTGCAACCGTCTGTATGTTGCCGCGCAGCGCCGTCGGTGCCTCGGGACTGCTGTCCCCGTCTGATCCAACAATGGACTTGAGGGGCTGCCGAATGTGTTACAGCGTGTTACAATGACTCCACCGACCAACCCTGAATGGTTGCCGGCCGAGGGAGTCCATCTAACGCACGAGGAATTGGTTCAGTTGTTCGTCGCTCTTCGCGCGTTGATCAACGGCACCGACACGTTGGAACCCAACAGGTCACACGCAATCAGCATCGGCTTCGTGCTCTCACGGGCAATCGGCCGAGCGGAAGGAGAATGATGGAAAAGCCTCGCGGAATCCGATGGCTTGAGGAACAGACCGGTCAGATTCTGCCTCGGCCAGCCGACCTGCCCGAACCCGTCGACGACGGGATGCGGCACTTGACGCTGCGGCTACCGGTGGCGATGCACGCCCACTTGGCAAAGGTTGCCGCCGAGCGAAATCTGACGGTGTCGCAGCTGGCTCGTCAGCTGCTGACCGATGGACTGCAACCGGCGCGCCTGCCCGAGCGCGAGGCACTCGACATCGCGATCGCGGCGCTGGACGAGATGCGCCGACGTCTTCCGCCGAGCGCCGCGTGACGCGCCAAAATCGTTGTTAATGTGCGGCGCGGTACTAAGGAGTGCGACATGGCACGAAGCGGTTCCCTGAGAAGGTTCGTCGTTCCTCTGCTGCTGGGCGCTTCGTTGTTCGGCGCGTGCAGTGATTCGAAGTCACCGTCAGCCACCTCATCGCCGGCACCGGGTGACACCAGTTCGGGCGACCAGACAGGCGACGGCGTTCTCGACGCCTGCACGCTGCTCACTCCCGACGAGATCAATGCGCAGTTCCAATACCAAGTCGGCGAAGGGGTCGCCTCATCGCCCGGTGGTCCGATCTGCAACTGGAGCACGGTCGACTTTCATCAAGAGTTCAGCGGAGTTCAGCTGACGGTCTCGGCGCTCGATCAGGAGTACTTCGACTTCGTGAAGGACAATGTCGCGAACCGAATCGACGTGACGGGCCACGGCGATGCCGCATTCTGGGAGGCGCCGCAGAACCCGTACGTGCTCGACGTCGCGGCGGGTGGCGTGCATTTCATCCTCTACGTAGTGGCTGGCGGAGACCAGTTCACCCCGGAGGCGACGCAGCAGTTGATCATCAACCTTGCCGACAACGTGATCGCCCGCCTCTAGCCGGTCGTGAGTCGGCCGCTGTTTCGATCGCGGCAATTTTGGGCACTGTAGAGGCGACCCAAGGAGAAAATTATGTCGTCCACTATCCAAGACGTGATGACCACCGAGCTTGTGACCTGCACGGGCACAGCCACGATTGCCGATGCCGCCAGACTGATGCGTGAGTTCGACATCGGTAACGTCCTCGTGACAGGCGATGGCGGCCAGTTGACCGGGATCATCACCGACCGCGACATCGTCGTGCGCTGCCTGGCCGACGGCGCCGCCACGACTGCCACCATCGACCAAGCGTGCTCTGGCGACCTCGCATCGGTTGCGCCGGACAGCAGCATCGACGAGGCGATCCAATTGATGACGGATCGCTCACTACGTCGCGTTCCCGTTGTCGACAACGGTTGCGCGGTCGGCATCGTGACGCTCGGCGACCTCGCCCTCGAGCGAGACGTCAACTCGGCGCTGAGCAACATCAGCGCTGCGCCCCCGACTACCTGAGCAAGTCGCGGAGCCAATAACGGCCGGAGCGATGGCAATCTTTGCCATCACCCCGTTAGGATGTCGGAATGTCGACCATGAACGTGTCGCTGCCCGATGAACTGAAGTCGTACGTCGATGACCAGGTCGGAGGCGGCGCATATGGCTCGACCAGTGAGTACGTGCGCGACCTGATTCGGCGCGACATGGACCGTCAACAGCTTCGACATCTGTTGCTCGCCGGTGCAACGTCGGAGATCGGTCCCGCCGCCGACGATGGCTACTTTGCCGCCTTGCGCGGTCGCACCCGCCCCGGCACCTAAGCGCAATGGCGCGCACCTCAGTCGAGCTGCGCGCAGCTGCAGCCGACGACATCGCACAGGCTGTCGACCACTATCTCGCGGAGGCTGGCGAGTCTGTCGCGCTGCGATTCATCGACGCCGTTGAGGACGCGGTCACGCGAATCAGTCGGGCACCTCTCGTCGGCTCATTGCGCTTTTCCTACGAGCTGGCGATCCCAGATCTTCGTGCGTTGCCGCTCGGGCGGTTTCCGTACATCATCTTCTACGTAGCTGCCACAGATCGGGTCGACGTATGGCGCGTCTTACACTCGCGCCGAGACGTTCCCGACGAGATCGACCACTGACGTTCAAGGGAGATTTGTGTGGATCAAGTAACAAAAGCCCGTCGTCCCGTGCGCATTGCCGCACAACTTCATCCGCAACACGGCGAACTGAGCGACCTACTCGATGCTGCTGTTGCTGCCGAGCAACTCGGATACGACATCGTCTACAACTGGGATCACTTCTATCCGCTGTACGGCGCCGCCGACGGCAACCACTTCGAGGCGATGACGGTGCT
>JANWKM010000071.1 GCA_025451395.1 Ilumatobacteraceae bacterium | reverse complement strand
GGGTTGAAGCGATTGTTGTCGTCGCGATGGATGTTGGGGAATGCGGTATCGCGATCCTGCGGTTCGAGCTTGATGGTGCGCACGCGTCCGAAGTTGGCACCGATGCTGTCGACGTATCGACGCAACGTCGGTGCCTTGTCGGCGTTCGACGTCCAGAGCGCGTCCTTGTCGGTCTTGCCCTTGTCCCAGAAGCCACGACAGTCGAGTTGACCGTCGGCGGATGCCAGCGGTGCGAAGTTGGTGTCGCCGCCGCTCTTCCAGTCCATGTATTCGAGTCCCAGGTACTCATGTTCGGGAACGTCGAAATCGGCGGGAGTGAGAGCGACGAACCCGGACTCGGCCAGCACGGGCATGCGGTAGTGAGGTGTGTCGAGAGGAATCTCGACGCTCCAATGCTCCTTGGTCGGCCAAAAAACAGTGGTCATGGTGCTGCAATTGTCGAAGTGGTGGTGGGCAGCTCGGCAATCACGATGCGCTGCGGGGGGATCTTGATTGCCTGGCCGACCTCGATGTGGTTCTTGTCGGTGATGCCGTTGATCTCCATCATCTGATCGAGGTCGACGTTGAAGGCGTTTGCGATAGCCCCGAGCGAGTCGCCTTCCTTCACGAAATAGACCGTGATCTGGGGCAGCGAAGTAGAGACGTCGACTGTTGTGGTCGGCGCGAACGTGATGAACGGCGGCAATGTGTCGTTCGACGACCCCCTGTCACCGCAAGCGACGGCCGCGACCGGCACCAAAGCGGCCGACAGCAGCAGCGCTGCGTTTTTGGCCCATTTCATGCCCGCAAGGATAGATCGGTTCGGCGGTCGTTCAACGTCGCGGCAGCACGCTTCAAACGGCACGATTGGTGACGAACGTGGCCAAAGCCACGAGCTCGTCGCGGGCTTCGGTGGTGATCGGTGCCACCTTGATCGCGGCGATCGCCTCGGCTGCGAGGCGCTCGATGGTCGCCTCAAGATCGGCGAGCGCGCCGGAGTCGACAATCGCTTGCTGCACGCGCACGACGTCGTCGTCGGCGAGGTTGGCGCGACCCACACGCGCCAACACGTCCGCCTGCGCCGCAGTGGCGGATTCGACTGCGCGCGCCATCAGCGGTGTCGGTTTTCCCTCGCGCAGATCGCCACCGACGGGTTTGCCGGTAACTGCGGTGTCGCCGAATGCGCCCATCACGTCGTCGCGCATCTGAAAGGCATCGCCGAGCGGCAGCCCATACGCGCTGAGAGCGGGCAACAACTCGTCGGCGCGCTCAGGCGCAGCCATCACCGCACCGAGATGCAACGGTCGCTCGATGGTGTACTTGCCGCTCTTGTAGCGACAGATCTGCTCGGCCTTGTGTCGACTGCGTTCGTTGCGCACACTGCCCGCGATGTCGAGGACCTGGCCAATGTTGAGCTCGATGCGTAACTCATTCCAGATTGCCCACGCCGCAGGGCTAGCACCCGCCAACATCATGTCGCTGTATACGAACGCAAGGTCGCCCACCAGAATTGCGATGCCCTCGCCAAAACGGCGAGCTTCACCGGCCCATCTCTGCTCGCGGTGCCGTTCCGCAAACACCGCGTGAGTGGTCGCGTTGCCACGACGGCTGGCGGCATCGTCCATCACGTCGTCGTGAAACAACGCGAACGCGTGCATCAGCTCGAACGCCGCTCCAGCATTGACGATCATCGGGTCGGCGGGGTCGCCGCCGGCACCGACGAAACCCCAATGGCAGAACGCTGGTCGTAGGCGCTTACCGCCAGCGAGGACGAGTCTGCCGATGTGTGCGATCGGCTCGGCCAGGTCGGAATCGAACCGGGCCCAACGCGCTTGTTCGGGCCCGAGAAATTCGCGCAGCCGAGTCTCGACCCGCGTCGCGATGGCGATCAATGATGCAGGAGCCGAATCAACCATCGGTGCCCAGGTCGGCGACCACCTGCTCGATCTGCAGGCGAGCATTGCCGATGCGTGCACGGCAGAAACCGATCAACTCGACCGCTCGCTTCACGCGCTCGGCCAACACGTCGACGTCGACGTCGGTGCGTTCGAGCTCCGCGAGAATGCCCTCTAGTTCGGCGAGTGCTTCGGCATAGCCGGCCGCGACGGGCGAGGTTGACGTGGATTGATCGGTGGGTGTCATGGTGTGGTCTCCTCCACGCGGGTGGTGGCCGTTCCTTTGGCAAAGGTAGTGACGATGGCATCGCCTACCTGCAATACCGCCGCGTCGAGCACGGCCCTTCCGTTGGCGGTTCGCGCAATGCTGTAGCCGCGAGCGAGCGTGTTGGCAGGATCGAGCAGCCTCAAGCGTTCAGCGACAGCGGTGAGATGGCGCAACTCGGGCTCCAGACGCGCTGGGACGCGGCTGAGCGCCCCAGATGCGGAGCGAAGCTGCGCATCGGCGCGCTGCACCACTTGATTGGCACCGACACGAACGCCGCGCGCACGTTGGACCAGCCGAGCGTCGGCGCGTTCGACCGAAGCCACGACTTGATGGCGGATCGAGCGCGCAACGTCGCCAACATTGCCCTCGGCGAGCGCCACAGATCGTCGCGCCCGATGGCCGATCGATGACCACGCCTGTTCGCAGCACTCGCGAAAGGCCAGCACTCGCTCTGCCAACGCGGCCGCGCAGGCAGTCGGCGTCTTCAGTGCGCTGTGCGCCACTTCGTCGGCAACGCTGCGGTCGATTTCGTGGCCAAGCCCGGTGAGCACGGGAATAGGAGAAGTCGCGATGGCGGTCGCGATCGTCTCGTGATCGAATGTTGCCAACTCGGTGCGACTGCCACCACCGCGGATCAACACCACCACATCAAGATCGCTTGCTCGGCCGAGCGTGCGCAGCGCAGCTGATACTTCGGCCACGGCGCGCTCGCCTTGCACGCGCACATCGACCAGTCGCAACACGAACGCAAATCCACTGCGCTCGAGTTCGTGAACGAAGTCGGCCCATGCCGCGCTGGAACTGCTCGCGACGACACCAACCCGTAACGGCGTAGCGGCGATGACTAGCTGCTTGTTGCGGTCGTAGTGTCCAGCCGCGACCAACCGACGCACAACTTCGTCGCGCTGCATCGCCAGTTCGCCGAGCGTGAAGCGCGGATCAATCCCGCTCATCTTCAACCCGAGCTGGCCCGAGGGCGCGAAGTAGTCGAGGTGGCCGAAGATGCGAACCTTCAGGCCGTCAGCGAGGCGCAGCCGGTGCTTCATCAGCAACGGCTTCAACTTCACCTGCGCGGGCGCGAAGAATTGAATATTCAGGCTTGCTTTGCCATCCTCGGTTTCCTCCGCAAGCCGGAAGTACGCGTGCGGGCCGCGCACGTTCCAGCCTTGTATCTCGCCGCGCACCCAGACGCCGTCGGAGAACGAGCGGCGCAGCGCGCCGTTGATCGCCTCGGCCAGCTCGCGAACAGAGAACGTCGGCAGACCTGCATCGTCGCGCGGTTCATCGAGTTCGAGGTCGAAAGAAGGTTGGCTCACGGCGACCACCACACAATGCGAGAGGTTAGGCGAGGGCGCGCTGCGCCGAGTAGGGCGAGACGAGCGCTAGTTAAGCGCCGAGTTCGTGCACATTGTCGAACTCGACCTCTTCGAGTTCGCCGAATAGCTGGCCATCAATAGGCAATGCCTGCTGGCGACGCAAATTGTCGATCGCATCGAGCGGCTTGTCGAGGGCCCGACGACGGGTGGTGGCGAGCTCGTCGAACGAGCGACTGACCGTATCGAAGTTCTTGCGCACCTTTTCCACCTGCTCTCGGTACTTGGCCCACTGCTGACCGAACTTGCCGAGCAGCCCGAGAATCTCTTTGCTGGTCTGCTCGATCATGAAGTTGTCGAACGCCTGGCGGATGACGCCGAGAAACGCGAACAACGTGAGCGGCGAGCAGATGACGATGTTTTGCGCCATTGCCTCCTCGAAGATCGTGTCGTCGGACTCGTGGATGAACGCGGCCAGGCTTTCGTTGGGCACGAATAACAGCACGTTGTCGACGGTGGGACGATCGTCGGTTTGCGCGTACTCGCGCCGCGCCAGCTCGCGAACCCTGGTGCGTACGTCGCGCACGAAGGTCGCGCGATGGGCATCGCGCTCGCCCTCACTGCCGGCTTCGAGGTACTTCAGGTACGACGCCATCGGAAACTTGACGTCCATGAAGAGCACGTGCCCCTTGGGCAGGATGAACGTGAAGTCGGGGATGCCCTTCCCGTCGCCGTCGACCGCGGTGCGCTTGAAGTAGTTGACCTTCTCGTGCATGCCCGCGCGACGCAGCACGTCTTCTGCCATGCGTTCGCCCCACTGGCCGCGTGCGTTGCTCGACGCCAGCGCCTCGCGCAGGCTGTTGGCGGTGCCCGCCAGCACCTGTGTGATCTCGGAGTGCACCTTCAACGAGTTGTCGACCTGGCCAAAGCGCAGTGTCGTGGCCTCGCCCAACTGCTGCACGAGCGTGGAGAGCCGACCAAGATCGGCTTGAACACCGGATTGCACCTCGCCCAACTTGGCGTCGATCAGCTGTTGCCGGCTGGCCAACGACGCATCGGCCGCGTCGGTGTGCGAACCCAACTGTTCCCGAGCGATGGCGAGAACGAGCTCGATCGCCTCCGGAGTCACCGCACCGCTTACTTCTGGGGTCGCGCGTCGGCTCGCCAGCAGCCATGCGACAGCCGCAGCGGCCACCACCAGCAGGACGACGAGTACGGGTTCCATACCTTCAATCATGACGAAGGGGTCTCACAGGGTTCGCGGATGCCATTTAGTCCGAGGGTTATCTGCCGTTTCCGGGTCATCCGAGGGTCACGTGCCCGAATACGGGTACGTAGCCCTCGGACCGGGGCGCGGCGGTAGATAACCCTCGGACCAAAGACTAGACGGGGATGTGGGTTTCGCCGGCCCTGATTTGGGCGGCGTAGAGGCCGTCGAGGGCCATCAGTTCGTCGTGCGTGCCTTGCTCGACGATGCGGCCGTCGTCGAGCACGACGATGCGGTCGGCGTCGCGGATCGTCGACAAGCGGTGCGCGATCACGAGCGCAGTGCGACCCATCAGCGCTTCCTCGAACGCGGCCTGGACGTGCGCTTCGTTCTCGTTGTCGAGGTGACTGGTGGCTTCGTCCAAGATCATCATCGCCGGGTTCTTCAACAGCAGCCTGGCTATCGCCAGCCGCTGCTTTTCACCACCACTCAACCGATACCCGCGCTCACCGACCACCGTTTCATATCCGTCGGGTAGCGCCGAGATGACGTCGTGGATGCGGGCTCCGCGGCATGCGGCGTCGAGCTCGTCGCGCGTGGCATCAGGGCGCGCGTACAGCAGGTTGGCGCCGATCGATTCATGAAACAGATGTGGATCTTGGCTGACGACTCCGATCGCGGCCCGCAGCGAGTGTTGCGTCAGATCGCGGACGTCGTGCCCGTCGACCAGTACAACGCCGGCAGT
>JANWKM010000070.1 GCA_025451395.1 Ilumatobacteraceae bacterium | reverse complement strand
GTCGCGCTACCGATCGGACTGATCGCGTTTCCGGGTGAGCTCACCACGTTCACCGTTCGCTCATGGGTGTTCATCGTGATCCTCGGTGTGGTCCTCGGCACCGTCGCCCACGGCGGAGTGGTTTTCGCACAGAAGTCAGTGCCGATCGGGGTGATCAGCATGCTGCAAGTGTCGCAACCAGCCTTGGCCGCGCTGTGGTCGGTGTGGCTACTCGACAGCAGTATTCGTGCAATTCAGATCCTTGGCATGGCGCTGGTGATCCTCGGTCTGATCGCGGTCACGGTGCAAACGCAGCGCTCGCGGGCGTTAGAGTTGCTTGCAACCGAAGGGGAGCTTGCAGGAGCAGGCTGAGAGGGTGGCCACCGCCACCGACCCAAGAACCTGATCTGGGTAATGCCAGCGGAGGGAGAACGATGCAAGTTGTTGTGGTGGCCGGCGGAGGACCGCTGTCGCCCCAAGCCATCGACGCAATAGACGATGGCGCGTTCATCGTCGCCGCCGACAGCGGGCTCGACCACGCCGTTGCAGCCGGCTTGTCGCCCGACGTGTTGGTCGGCGATCTGGACAGCATCAGCGCCGCTGGTCGCATGTGGGCGTACGAACACGCCGCCGAAATCGAAGAACACGGGTTGGACAAGGACCTCACCGACACCGAGTTGGCAATCGCCCGCGCGCTGCAGGTGCCCGAGGTGTGCGATCTTGTTCTGTTGAGCGGATCAGCGAGTCCCGACGAACGGCTCGACCATTTCTTGGGCATCATCCTGGCACTCGGTCATCCATCGCTTGCCGCACTTGACAGCGTCGAAGCGGTCATCGCCACCACGCAATTCCGCATCTTGCACGCGGGCCACTCAGTCGCGCTCGACGTCGAGCCCGGTCAGCAGTTCTCGCTGCTTGCGCTTCACGGTGCGTGCGGCGGCGTCACCGTCAGCGGCGCTAGGTGGCCGCTCGAGAACGCCACATTGTCCGCCAGCGAGGCACGCGGGTTGAGTAATGAAGCCAGCGTCGCTCCCGACGCGACAACCAAGGTGTCGGTACAAACCGGCGTGTTAACGGTGGTGATCCCATGAAAGCAAGAACTCTGTGCGCCGCCGGGTTGATCATGTCGCTGTCATTGGTCGGATGCAGTGATGACAAGGGTCACGGCACGGTCACGATGTTGGTGTACGACTCGTTTCCCACGAAGGACACACCGCTGAACGAGGCGCTCGCCGACTTCACTCGCGACACCGGAATAAAGGTGCGGCTGCTTACAGCCGGCGACGCGGGAACGATGGTCACCAAGGCGGTGCTGACTTCTGGCAATCCGGAGGGCGACGTGATGTGGGGCGTCGACAACACGCTGCTGTCGGCGGCGACCGACGGCAACATCTTTGAGTCGGAACCGGTGCAGGTCGACTTCGGCGACGTGTGCGTGAACTACGACATCGCGTGGTTTGCCGAGCATGAACTCGCGCCACCGGTCACTCTCGACGATTTGATCGACCCGAAGTACGCGGATCTGCTAGTCGTGGAGAACCCGGCGGCGTCGTCGCCAGGGTTGGCGTTCATGCTGGCGACGATCGCGCGCTACGGCGACCCGGCGTGGGAGCAGTACTGGGCCGATCTTCGTGCGAACGGCGTGGAAGTGGCCGAGTCGTGGGATATCGCGTACTACGAACGCTTCAGTGGTGCCGCCGGCAGCGAGGGCGACCGCCCGTTGGTGGTCAGCTACGGCAGCAGCCCACCTGCGGAAGTTATCTTCGCCGTTCCGCCGCGCAGCGATGCGCCGACCGGTGTCAGCGAGGGTACGTGTTTTCGTCAGCAGGAATTCGCGGGAGTGTTGCGCGGCAGCGATCACCCGAGCGAGGCGGCGCAACTCGTCGAGTTCTTGACCAGCGAGCGCTTCCAACGCGAACTCCCGTTGACGCTGTTCGTGTATCCGGTGAATGAGGACGTTGTGCTCCCCGACGTATTCACCCAGTTTGCGGTCGTGCCCGCCGATCCGTTCACTGTCGATCCGGCCGCGATCGCAGCCAACCGCGAGGAATGGCAGGACCGGTGGAACGAGATCGTGCTGCGCTGACGCCACCGAACGCCTTACCGCGTTGGCTGGTGCCATCAGTCGCGCTGGTACCGGCCATCGCGCTCGCGGGCTTGTACTTCCTGCCGCTTGCAACGTTGCTGACACGAGTGATTCAGCCGAGCTCGATCGGCGATGCGTTGCGCCTCCCCGGTCTCGGCGGTGTGTTGTGGTTCACGCTGTGGCAAGCGCTGGTCAGCACGACTCTGACACTCGCGATCGGTTTCGTTCCGGCGTACGTGCTGGCGCGTTACAGGTTCGTCGGTCGGCGCGCATTGCTGGCGATTGTCACAGTCCCGTTCATGTTGCCCACCGTTGTTGTCGGCGCGGCATTTCTGGCGTTGCTGCCTGCCGAATGGCACGGCACAGCACGCGCCGTCATCGTCGCTCATGTCTTCTTCAACATCGCGGTCGTTGTCCGACTCGTCGGCGCGATGTGGGTCGTGTTGCCAACCGATCTGACCGCAGCTGCACGCACGTTAGGTGCTTCGCCAGCGCAGGTGCTGCTCCACGTCGTGTTACCGCTGCTACGGCCTTCGCTGTGGGCCGCGGCCACGGTCGTCTTCCTGTTCACGTTCACTTCGTTCGGCGCCGTGCGGTTACTCGGTGGTTCCGCCCATCCGACGTTGGAGGTCGAGATCGTTCGGCGCGCGACCCAGCTTGGGGATGTCGACGGAGCGGCAGTGCTTTCGATACTGCAGCTGCTCGCGCTAGGAGCGGTGGTGTGGTGGTCGGCCCGAACGCAACGTGGAGGTGCGCTCGCGTTGAGTGGATCGTCAGAGTCGCGAGCAGCGCGATCGCGCCGCGAGCGCGTGGGCGTGTCGGTCACCGCTGTTTTCATCGCAGTCGTGATGTCGCTTCCGCTATTGGTGATGGCCAGCCGTTCGTTCCGACTGGGCAACCGGTGGACACTCACGGCTTGGCGCACATTGGGTGACACCGAGGTTCGCCCGGGCGTCAGCCTCGGCGTCGACCCGATCGCGTCGTTGTTCACCTCTCTACGTTTCGCGGTCGTCGCCGCGAGCATCAGCATCGTGGTCGGCGGACTCGCTGCACTCGCGATCGCAACCGCCCGCCGTTACGGCGCGCTACTCGATATCGGATTGATGCTGCCGCTGGGAACTTCCGCCGTCACCGTTGGCCTCGGACTGCTGATCACATTCGACACCGCGCCGTTCGACTGGCGTGCAAGGTGGTGGCTCGTCCCCCTCGGCCACGCGCTGGTCGCTATCCCGTTCGTGGTGCGTGCGCTGCTGCCCGTATTACGCGCAATTCCTGCCGATCAACGCGCCGCCGCGGCAACTCTCGGAGCCAGCCCGGCGCGCGCGTGGATGGCGATCGATGTGCGACGTGTGCTGCGCCCGCTCATCGCAGCTAGCGGACTCGCTGCCGCAATCTCACTCGGCGAGTTCGGGGCGACCACGTTGCTCAGCCGCGCCGGCATCGAAACGATGCCCATCGCGATCGCACGTCTGCTCGGTAGGGCGGGGGAACTGCCACGCGCTCAGGCATTCGCATTGGCAACGATGCTGCTGGTCGTCACGGCCGTTGTCATCGTCGGCGTGATCAGCGCCGCCGAGCGGGAAGGCTTCTTCAGTGCTCGCCGTAGTTGACATCACCGTTCGATTCGAGGATCGCCCACTGCTCGATCGGTTCTCGCTCGATCTCGCCAACGGCGAAGTGGTGGCGTTGGTCGGACCGTCGGGAGTCGGCAAGAGCACCTTGCTGCGCGTGATCGCTGGCTTGCTCCGCCCCGACGCGGGCAGCATCGTGCTCGACGGACGCGACATCACGGAGTTGCCGACACACCGCCGCAACATCGGTCTGATGTTTCAGAACGAGCAGTTGTTTCCCCACCTTTCCGTGGCCGGCAACGTGGCGTTCGGTTTGCGCATGCAGCACCAACCACGAGCCGCCACGGCCACTCGCGTGGAAGAGCTGCTGCAGCTAGTCGGACTCGAGGGCTTCGGCGATCGCAACATCGATCGCCTGAGCGGTGGCGAATCGAAACGAATCGCGCTCGCACGAGCGCTGGCTCCGAAACCTGCCGTGTTACTGCTCGACGAACCGCTAACGGGGCTCGACCGCGAACTGCACGATCGTCTCGCCACCGACCTCACACAATTGCTGCGCACGACTGGCACCACCACGCTGCTCGTGACACACGACGCCGCAGAAGCCGGGGCCATCGCCGACCGAACTGTCACGATGAGATCGACATGAGCGCTCCCGAGGTCGTCGAACTCTCCCCCGAAGAAACGCATCCACTGCGCCTCGCCGTGTTGCGAAGTGACACGCCTACGAAGGAAGTGTCGTTCGACGAAGACACATGGCCCGGCGCAATCCACCTTGGGCTTCGCATCGACGGCGAGCTAGTCGCGATCTCGACGTGGATACCACGGCCGCACAACGACCGGCCGGCGGTTCAACTGCGCGGCATGGCGACGGCGCAGCACTTGCAGGGAATCGGGCTCGGCGGGGTTCTGTTGCAAGCTGGTTGCGATCGAGTAGCGGCGACCGGCGTCCGACTGGTGTGGGCTCGAGCTCGCGACTCGGCGCTGGACTTCTACCTCCGCCACGGTTTCGTCGTCGAAGGCGACGGCTTCATCGACACCACCACCGAGCTCCCCCACCACCTCGTCGTCCGCACTTTGACCCCCTGATTCCTTCGCGTTTGTTCGCTGGCGCACGGTATGCGTGCGGCAGCGAACAAACGCGGAGGTTTTTTTGCCGGGGGTGACGGCGGGGCGGGCCCAGTGATGGTGAGTGGGACTCACCGGTTTGAACACGACTGCCGATCATTTCCGACAGCGGGCGACGCATCTGCGTTCGCTCGCGAGACGGCTGAATTCGCTGCAGGTGCTCGACTGCTATCGCTCGTCGGGGATCGACACGTGGGTGGGGCCGTCGCCGCAACGCTGTGACGATGCGCTGCGCGGATTCCCGGCGACTATGCGAACGCAAGCCGATTCGCTGATTTCCGAAGCCCGCCGACTAGATCGCATCGCCGATGAGATCGACGCGCGGGTGCAGGCAACCGGGCCGCACTGATGGGTCTGCTCGCCTACGACCCTGCACGTGTCGCTCTCCTCAAGAGTCGGTTGGCCGCGGCGGCCGACGAGCTGCGTTCGCTCCGCGTTGATGATCCAGCCGCCACCTACGCAATGCGATCAGTGGCCAGCATTCGCAACGACATCGACATGGTGTGGTTGCCGCTACTGACACGCATCCTCGACAACACCGCTCTCACCCGGTCGTGGTGGCAGACGGTCATGGGCGGTGAAGGTCTGCAACACGCGCTCGTCACAGTGATGGTCGATGGCTACGGCTGGTCGGCACAGCTCGATCCGCTGAACGACGACCGATTGGTGGTGACCCCGGCCGAAGCCCGCGCGCTCGGCCAGCTGTTGAACACGACCGATCTGCTGTCGCTTGTCGACGATCGCGATCAATTGCGCTGGCTCGGGCAGCAACTGCAAATCATCGGTCGCGATCCCGCACTAAGCGCGGACTTCCTCGCCAACTTCGATTCGTGGCGGACACTTACCTATGTATTGGGTCTGGAGTACGCGCACGACGACCGACCCGACATTGCGGCCGTGTTCGACGGGCTGATGAGCGTTTGGACGCACACGTTGGCACCGGGTGCGCTCGCGGCGGGCAAGTCGGCGACTCTTGGTGCGCTCTTGCCGCCGATCGACGATGTCGACCCGTACGTGCAAGCACTGATGCTTCGATCGTTGCACGCCGACGCGATAACCGTTGCAACGCTGACCGATCAGCTGCTGACCCACTGGCTCGAGATGAAGAACGACCCGACCACGTACGTGACGTTCGACCGGGAAGTTGGAACTGGTCCTAACGCGGCCGACCTGCTGCTGCCGTTGCTGCTCGATGATCCCGAAGCGTGCGTCTGGTTCATCGAACTTGCCGCCAAACATCCGGCGATCCTGTTCGAGACACTGAACGACCCCGGCTTCGCGTATGACCTGTTGCTGATCGGCACCGATCCTGCCAACACAACCACGGTGGCGGCCGGTGATGCGGTGCTCGCCATCCTCGACTACTTCCGCGTCGACCCGTACACGCGCCCCGGGTTCGACACCGACGGCCACCCCGGTGAGTACGGGCAGTTCCTCGGCGGACTCGTTGCGCCGTGGTTGCTGCAGTTCACGATGAGTAACGACGACTGGAACGCGGCCGCTGGCACGAAAGCTGCGCTGCTGCGCATCGCGCTGCACGACGACCAGGCAATGGCTCAACTGGTCGCCGATGCTGAACGGATCCGTGCGGGCTTCACCGAATCGTTGTCGACATATGACATCGAAGCCGCGGTACAAGTCGGTGGCCTATTGAACTTACTGTTGCAACTGTCAGTGAACGAGCGAGTCGATGACGAGATCGCCAGCACCGATGACCGCCTGAATCTGCTGTGGATTGTGGTCGGCGCGGCGAGCAACTTTCTGCCCGGCGGTCCGTTAGTGGGAATTGCGTCCGGCCTCTTGATCACAGCCCTCAGCAACAAGGTCGGTGAGTATCTCGATCAACCCGACCCAACCGGAGTACGCCGGACCGCCGAGCGAACAATGGATGTCGCGTTGGCACTCGCCGGCGCCGATGCCGTATCGCGACTGTTCGAACAGTGGGTCGTCGACGGCAAGATTGCCGCTTCGCACACACCACCGCCAGCCGTGGATGTCACCGGAGAAGGCGAGTGGTGCCCGTCGGCCGAGTATCACGGCGCCTTCGACGAATGGCGCAGCGGTCTACCCGGTGGTCGTGAAGGAACGCTCGCTCGGCAGGCGAGCGATTTGCTCGCCGCCTTCGTCGGCCCGAGCGAGGCACAATCGAACTGCGCCGAAGTCAGCGGATAGGAATCGTCGTCTTCAGCAACACCGTGTCGTCCTCGGTGACCTGCACGATGACTTCCAGAGTCCAGTCGCCGGCGCGTGGGAAGGTGACATCGCCGCTGTAGTGATTCGCCGCCTCGCGCACGAGCTCGACCGGTGAGGGAGGAATCGATTCGGCGTCGAGCAGCACGCGAGCGATCACCGTGGTGACTGGCACGATCGAACCGCCCGGTGGGGTGATGACGAGATGAAGCTCGTTGCCACCGACCACACCAGGCCCGAGCGATACTTCAACGATCAGGCCGTTGCTTGCCAGCTGTGCTGCGAACGGATGCGCCGCGACAACGGGTGTTGGTGGCAACGCAACCATTCCGGCAGCGAGGCCGAGCACGACGACGCCGATCAGCGCTTCAACCGCGACCGTGCGACGAATCGAAGCCGCACCATCGTGAAGCAGCAACCAGCGCGAAACCCCCGCGAATGCGAGCAGCACGACGACCAGCGTGACTTTGATGAGCAGCACGCGACCCCAGTCGGTTGCCGCGACGTCGCTGAAGTTGCCGGCGAGCTTCCACACCTGCAGCACGCCCGTACCGACAATCAGCGGAACGCAGACCGTCGCGGCCGTTGAGACTCGTCGCGCGACTCGTTCGCCATCGAGGAGCAGCACGAACAGTCCGCCGATCCACACCGTGATCGCCGCGAGATGGATGAAGTCGACCGCGAACCACAACGGAATCGGACGCGACGAATTCGGATGACCCGACAACGGAAACGTTGCGATCGCCAGCGCGCCAGCAGTGGCAGCGGCTCCACGCCACCACCCGTGCCGTCGGCGCGACCACAGCGCGGTTAATGCCATCAACGCGGCGGCGAACACAGCACGAAGCAGCAATGCCCGGCCGGTGTCGATCGAGCCAACCCGACGCCACACGCTGGGATCGAATGCGTCGCCGAGGGTGCCACCGGTGGCGTGCGCGCTGAACAGAACGAACGCCATCAGCGTTCCGAGCGGGAACACTGCGGCGACAACGCGACAGAACCGACGCGCGATCTCCCGATCGCCGGCGGCTGAAGCACCCGTCAGCAGCCATCCGCCGACGCCGATCACTCCTATGGCGCCAAGCAACGACAAAAACCGCGCGATCCCGTAGGCCCAACGCACCGTTTCGGAAGAACGCGCTCCACGCCGGACTTGTGCGATCAGGTCCTCGCCGCTGCCGGTGGCGGTGGTGCCGATCCGAAAACTGAACGAACCGTCGACCGGATGGCCATCAGCGGAAGTCACCCGCCAGATAACCGCATACAGTCCGTCATCGAGAGCCGGTAACGAAGCCGTCAGAATTGTCTGATCGTCGCCGCGCTCCGGTGATCCAATCGCG
>JANWKM010000069.1 GCA_025451395.1 Ilumatobacteraceae bacterium | reverse complement strand
GTTCTGCCCAGGCAACGCATCGCCAGCGGCGGAAGCAAACATCATCAATGATCCAGAAGCTGGCGACATCGTGTTCGGCGCCGATTGCCCCATCGTCATGTGCGGGCTCGACGTGACTGAGCGCACGTTGATGACCAACGCGCAGATCGACGGCCTCGCTGGCATCGATAACCCGCGTGCCCGGCTCGCCGCCCAGTTCCTGCCGCACTATCGCGACTTCCATGTCGTTCGCGGCAAGAACGATGGCATCCATGTGCACGACAGCACGTGCATCTCGTTCATGATCGCTCCGCAGCACTACGCCACCGCCGTGCACCCGATTCGCGTTGACACCGGACAAGGCGTCGGCCGCGGCAAGACCTGGCCGTCGCTGCGGCACTTCATGCCGGGCGGGCCGTGGACCGACCGTCGTCCTGTGACCATTCTCACCGAGGTCGACAGCCCTGCGGTAGTGGCGCTGGAGTTGGCTCGCCTTACAGTCGGCTGACGTATGCACGAGTTCTTCGACGACATCACGCCTCATCCCGACGGAATCGATCCGCAAAAGGATCTGATCCATGAGCGTGCGTACGTCGTGCGTGCGTATCGCAGAGACGACGCGACCCTCTGGTTGCGCGGTGCTGTTCGTGATCAGAAACCGCCTGGCCTGTACATCGCCGACGATCCCGACCCGTTGACGGTCCACCACATGATCCTTGACTTGCACATTGCGATCCCGTCACTGGAGATCACGTGGGCGAATGTTGTGATGGAAGCGCACCCGCACGAGAACTGCCCGCAGATCGAGGACCACTACCAGAAGTTGATCGGTCTGTCGATCGCGCGCGGTTTCACGCACAAGGTGCGCGAGTTGTTCGGTGGACCACGCGGGTGCACGCACACGACGGCGTTGTTGCAGGCGATGGCTCCGGTTGCGGTGCAATCGATGTGGTCGATCCGTATGGCCGCCAAAGAGTCGCCGAGTTCGCGAGGGCGAGCACTTGCCTTCGCAACGAACGTCAATACGTGCCACATCTGGGCGGAAGACGGCGAACAGGTCGCGTCTATTCAGCGAGGCGAGCCGATGGACGTCCCCGTGTGGATCAAGAAGCGCTTCGCCGAATTAGGCCGCGACCCCGCCGACTGGATCCCCGCCTCCGGCTAATCACTCCAACTGCTCACGCAACGACTCCAGGTACGGCAGCGACCGATGATCCTTGGGGCGGTTCGCAGCGACCTTGGACGCAATGATGTCATCGAGGCTGGCAACGGCGACGATCAGGCCTTCACGGAGTTGTGCAGGTCGTGATCGTTCGAGCCATTGCTCATAAACTTTCAGACTTCCAGCGGGAGTGAAAACCAGATCCATGTCACCAAAGCGCGTGGTCAGGTTCAACATGTGCGGCATATTCCGAATGAAAGCAGCGTCAAGGCGAGTTTCTACCGACCCACCCGCGGTTCTAATTCTTGCTCCCAACCGTTTGAGCGCCACCGCCAACCGTTCAAGGTTGTCAGCCTCGCGTGATGGGATCACGTCGATGTCCTCGGTGGGTAGCGGGGATCCGTGAATGATGGCTGCGAAGCCACCAAGCACAACAAAATCGACCCGTTCCTCGTAAAGAACGGCACAGATTTCGACCGGATCGAAGGTCATCGACGTGGAAATGTTTCGACGAACCTCGCCGTGTCGCGGATCTCCAACAGCTTGTTGGTCACTTCCACCATGTAGTCGACACGCTCCTGCACCGACATCTGCAACAGTCGACGAATCTGGCTGATGTCGACACCGCGACTGTCCTCAAGCGGCGACTGCTCCATGCTCGCCATTGTAGGACGGTCAGGCCTGCTTGATGTCGGTGATCGTTCCACCGCTCGCTTCGACGAGTTGCTGTGGAGCGATGCCGAAGACGTCGGTCCATGTGCCAGCGGCTGCCCACACCTCGTCGTACTGCAACAAGTCGGGATCGATGAACACCTGCAGTTGCGTCGTGTGGCCGAAGGGAGGCACACCGCCGATCGGGAAACCGGTCGCTTCGCGAACAGTGTCGGCGTCGACACGCGTGCACTTCGCACCACCGGCTGCCGCCGCCAGCTTCTTCTCATCGAGCTTGTTGGCGCCACTGACGTACGCGAGCACGACCTCACCATCGACCGCGAAGATCAGACTCTTCACGATTTGGCCAACGTCGACCCCGATTGCGGCAGCCGCATCGGCAGCGGTCTTGGTGCCTTCAGGAAACCGGCGGGGCGCAATCGTCAGCCCCAGCGCGGCGCCCGCCTCGACAACGCGCGTGACGTTCGGATGTGGCGATTCGCTCATGCCACAACGGGTGCGTCCGAGAACGCTTCGTAACCGTCGTGCTCGAGCTGGTCAGCCAGCTCGGGGCCTCCGGAAGCGACGATGCGCCCCTTGACAAGAATGTGAACACGATCGGGGTGCAGTTCCGCTAGCAGTCGGTTGTAGTGCGTAATAGCGAGCACACCGAGGCGACCATTCGGCCCGTCGGTGTTGCTGGCGTCCTCAACACGGCGCGCGCAGTCGCGCAACGCGTCGAGGTCGAGGCCCGAGTCGAGTTCATCGAGGATCGCGAACTTGGGGGCAAGCAGCGCGAGCTGCACCGTCTCGTTGCGCTTCTTCTCGCCACCGGAGAAGTCGACGTTCAATGAGCGATCGAGCAACGCGACCGGAAAGTTGATCCGCTTCGCTTCCGCGGCGACCTCCGAGACCAAGCCGTCAGTGGCGCGACCGCGCGCGTCGAACGCCGCCGACAACATGTCGGTGAGGCTGACGCCGGGGACCTCAATCGGGTACTGCATCACCAGATGAACACCCGCCTGCGCTCGCTCCCACGCGGGAAGCGCGAGCAGGTCGACACCGTCGAGCAACACCTGCCCGCCGTGCACCTCGTACCCCGGCTTGCCCATAATGACGGCGCTGAGCGTGCTCTTGCCGGCACCGTTCGGGCCCATCACTGCGTGCACCTCGCCGGAACGAACCGTCAGGTCGATGCCGTTGAGGATTTTCTTGCCGGCGACAGAAGCCGTGATGTTCTTGATCTCGAGCGTGCTCATGACTTCGCCGCACCATCAAGTTCCACGTCGACCACGACGTTGCCATCGACCACACTCGCCACGAACACCGGGATCGGCACGGTTGCGGGCAAGGTGATCGGTTCGCCGGTGAGGAGGTCGAAACGGCTTCCATGTCGCCAGCATTCGATTGTCTTGTCTTCCGCCCACACCTCGCCCTCGCTGAGCGAGAGGTCGGCGTGGCTGCACGTGTCGCTGACCGCGTAGACATCGTCGCCAATGCGGATGATCGCCACTCGCTTGCCGTTGACCACGAACGCACTAGAACTGTTCGGAGCCAAGTCGTCGAACTTGCACACGACGACGCCACTCATGAGGCGCTCCCGACCAGCTTGCGCTCGACACGCGCGCGCAGATCGCCGCGCAGATCGCCAACGGGCAGCATCGCTAGCACGTCGTCGAAGAAACCGAGGACAACCAAGCGCTCCGCGACGGCAGGTGAAATGCCGCGGCTCTCGAGATAGAACCGCTGGTCTTCATCGATCGGACCAACTGAGCTGGCGTGACTGCACTTCACGTCGTTCGTCTTGATGTCGAGATTGGGCACGCTTTCCGCCCATGCACCGGCGCTGAGCGTCAGATTGCGGTTCGTCTGGAACGCAACGGAACCCTTCGCTTCCTCTCGGATGCGGATGAGACCGGTGTACACGCTCTTCGCGTTGTCCTGCACGGCACCCTTGAACAACAGGTCGCTGTTTGTGCGCGGGGCGATGTGGTCTTGCAGTGTGCGGAAGTCGTGCATCTGCGTGCCGTCGGCGTAGTACAGCGCGATCTGTTTGGTGGAAGCACCCTGCCCAACGACGCGAGCGTCGGTACGCACGCGAGCGTAGTCGCCGCCGAGCGCGACGGTCGACAGCAACGTCGTGCTGTCGCGTTCGCCGGTTGCCTGCTGGTGCGCCAACTGCCACACTCGTGGGCCGAGCAAGTTGATGCCCAGGTACGACACGCGTGCGGCTTGGGAGACGTGAACCACCAGCCGCGGTACGACTAGGGCATAGGTGTCGTCGCCGCTTTCAAAGCGCTCCACGACCGTGAACTCGCTGTCGGCGCCGCCGTGAATCAACAGTCGCGGATATAGGGCCACGCCGTCGCCCGCGATGTGGTGGGTGACAACGATTGGCTCGCGCAGCACCTTGCCGGCGGGAACGCTGACGGCGACGGTGCGATTGAAGGCAGCGTTCAGTTCGTCGAAGACGTCGTGCGGCGACATGCTGGCGACGAGTTCATCGATCAGTGTCGATTTGGTGGCAACGAGCGCGTCCGCGCCGGTCACCGTCGACTCCACGGCTGCGGGTGTGAACGCGGCGAGTTCGAGCTCGCCGATGCGGCTGTAGCGCCACACCTCGAGTTCGGCCGACGGCAGCTCCATTGCGGCTGCACGCTCGGCTGCGGCCAGGCGCAGGTCACGGTCCGGCGCATCGGCTTCGATGGCCTCGTAGCGCGATTCGGCCGTAGAAGTTGACGCTGGCACGAGGTGAATTCTACTACGCACGTAGTGCTAATCACCCTGGTCGTTCGGCTACTAGCCGCTCTCAGTCGTTGCGGCGACGCTTCTTGGATCGCTTACGGCCACCGGCCGGATGATTGTCGCGCCGTGCCTGCTCCGAGCGCACCTCGGCGAGCACTTGCGCGCCGACCGAGTTGAGAAAGTCTTCCGCTTCATCGAGCAGCGCTGCCGCGGAACCATCGTCGAGACCCGGCGGCTCGGCGGGTGATTGCGGAGACAGCATCGAGCCGTACGTCCAGCCTGCATCCATCCGATGTTCGAACTTCTCGCACTGCTCAGGGCAACGCCACGGCGCGTCGGGCGCTAGGTCGAGATCACATTTGCGCACCGTCTCGCCATTCGGATACGTGCGGCTTTCGAAGTGCTTGCACTCCTGACGCATCGGCATTGGGCCATTCTGCCAGCAACGGCATCCGAAGTCCCAACAGGTTGAAGCTGTTAGGGCTTAACCGCCCGCCAATGCCCTGCTCCCAGTTCTCTGGTGTCGAATACCGCGCACAACGCCTGCCACACCTCGACTTCGTGGTCGAGGAATTCTCGACCGACACGAGCTTCGATGGCCGGGCGCAGGCGACCATCGAGATCCTCCAACTCGACGTGCGAACGAGCGGCAAGCCATGCGGTGCGGTCGAGGTATGACACCTGTTCGAATCCGGCAGCGCGCAACGCGCTGAAGTAGACGTTGGGTGAGGCGAGACCGAAGCCGAGTCCTTCGAGCTCTTGGTAGTGCAACAGCGCGGGCGATGGCGGCGCGTCGCTGCCACTCATCCAGTCGCTTGCCGCGAATACGCCGGCGGGTGCCAAGACTCGAAACAGTTCGTCGGCAAGCGCGTGCTTGTCGGCGATGTGGACGATGGAGTCCTTGCTGAACACGACGTCGAATCGATCGTCGGGAAACGGAAGCGGACCGGGCTCGATGTGCAGGAACGACACTCGATCGCCAAGCCGGACGGCCATGGCGTTGGCAGTTGCCTTCTCGACGACACCTGCCTCGACGTCAACGCCGATCAGCACGTCCGGCTCGAACTCGGTAGCGATGAAGAGCGCGCAGCCACCGGTGCCGCAGCCGAGATCGAGCACACGCTTTCCGCGCAGATCAAGCCCGTCGAGGATCAGTGCCGTCTCGTGGTCGCCGCCGGGTGACAGGTAGCCGTCGCCCCATAGCACCTCGAGCAACATCACCAGGTTGTCGTCGTAGTCCTGCGTCTGTTCCACAAGCGCGATCCTTGCAGGCGGCGTTTGCCTAGCCGACGCTGCCTTCCATCTGCAGTTCGATCAGGCGGCTCCACTCGACGGCATATTCCATCGGCAGCGTTTTGGTGATCGGTTCGATGAAGCCGTTGACCACCATGCCCATTGCCTGTTCTTGGGAGAGGCCGCGCGACATCAGGTAGAAGAGCTGCTCATCCGCGATCTTCGACACGGTCGCCTCGTGGCCGATCTCCGCGTCGCGCTCGCCCACCTCCATGTAAGGGAACGTGCGGCTCTCGCTGTCCTCGTCGAGGATCAACGCGTCGCATTGCACGTGGCTCTTGCAGCCGTACGCGCCTTCGTCGACGCGGACGAGACCGCGGTAGGTCGTGATGCCGCCGTCCTTCGAGATCGACTTCGACACGATCTTCGAAGTGGTCTCGGGCGCGGCGTGAATCATCTTCGCGCCGGCATCCTGGTGCTGACCGGCGCCCGCGTATGCGACCGAGAGCACTTCGCCAGTCGCCTTCGGGCCGACCAAGTAGACGCTCGGGTACTTCATTGTGAGCTTCGAGTTGTGGACGACGAATCCCTGCGACAAGAAGTTGCCGGTTCCCTCAACTTCGATGTCCCACGTGCGGACCTCTCCGACGTGGTCGCCGACGGTGACTTCACGATCTTCGAGCACTTTTGAACCGGCGATAGTTGACGTCGGAACCACTGCCAGCTTGAGCTGATCGGCGCGTACATAAGTGAACTCACCGCCGTCGGTGCGTGACAAGAAGGGGTGGTTGTCGGTGACGGTGAGCGAGCGGGCACCAACGCTGACTTCGCGAACGGGCTGAACACCTGAGAATCGCTTGGCGGTGACCTGGCGGAACACGAGCTCGCCGGACGCGTGATCGAATGACAACACTTGCTCGCCAGGAACTACCTGCTCGATCGGCTTGATGCCGCTCGGCGTCGTGACCGTCGACCCCTCCGCGAGACAGCCGATGTTCCCGTCGATCCACTCCATGTGGCCCTCGGCCTCGACGCGCGCACGCTTCGTGACGAGGTTGTAGACGTTTGGCGACCAGTTCTGAATCGTCGTGTAGGTGACGCGCGCCGACGGCTTGACGACAATCTCGACGACGGCTGAGTGCAAAGAGTCTTTTGTGTACACCGGAGCGGAGCAGCCTTCGATGTAGTGAACCTGACTTCCCTCTTCGGCGATGATCAAGGTGCGCTCGAACTGACCAGCGCTCTCACTGTTGATGCGGAAGTACGCCTGCAGCGGCATCTCGCAGTTCACGCCCGCGGGGATGTAAACGAACGACCCGCCCGACCACGTCGCAGTGTTGAGCGCGGAGAACTTGTTGTCGCCGGGGGTGATGATCGTGCCGAAGTACTGCTTCACCAACTCGGGGTACTCGCGCAACGCGGTGTCCATGTCGCAGAAGAGAATCCCCTGCTTCTCGAGATCCTCGCGATTGCGATGGAAGACCACTTCCGAGTTGTGCACGACGAAACCGTCGGCAACGAAGTTGTGATGACCTTCGACTTCGATGTCGTAGGTGGCTTCGCTGCCAACCGACTCGATCGATTCAATTCGAACAAAGCCGAGCATCTCGCTGGTGGGAAGCACTCGCTCCAAGGTGACAACGGCCCCCTCACCAGAGACGTTTGCGCGACACATCGCTAGTCCGTCCGCCACTGGCAGGTCGGTTGGGATCGCGAGCAAGTCGCTGACCAACAAGTGCTCGGCAGGAATCCATGTAGTCACTCCACGGCGCAACACGAGGAAGGGGTGATTACCCGACGCGCCGATGGCGCGACTGCCGGCGCGGATCTCGAGGATCTCCTTCTCGCCAGATGAGCCGCCACCGAGCACGCGGGCGACCTCGATCTGTTTCGTTGTTTCGTTCAAGGCGAACACTTCGTCGCCAGCGCCAAGCTCCTTGATCGTGCGCATGCCACGTGTGGTCCAGACCTTTGTCGAACCACGCAGGCATTCATATTGCGCGGTGACGCCGGCAAGGTATTTGCGTTCGGCTTCGGGGATGCCGAGCTTCTCGTACGTCGCCTTCATCTGCTCGGGCAGGTCGTCCCACTCGCTGACCTGCTCGTTCGCCGGACGCAAGTAGTAGTAGATGTCCTGGAAATCGATGTCGGGCATGTTGACGGCGAACCACTCGGCCATCGGCTTCTTGTTGAACGTGCGCAGGCTGCGGCGGCGCATCTCGGCCATCCACCGTGGCTCGCCCTTCCACCAGCTGATCTGGTCGATAACGCCCTCGTTCAGTCCTTTCTCGGGCTTGAACGCGTACTCAACGTCCGAGTCGCTCCAACCCAGGTTGTACTTACTGAGGTCGAGGTCGAACGAGGTCACGTAGTGCTCCGATCAGGCGGATGGATTTCCACTACCGCCATAGTAACAATTCCTGGGCTACTTGCCCACCCACAGATATAGAGTCCGGCGATGTTCCGGCGACTTTCGTCAGCGCTGCTTACTGCACTGATCGCCCTCCCGCTCGTGTTCGGTGCGTGCACCAAAGTCGCCCACGCTGAGGACACGCTGCAGGTCACCAGCACGACTACATACACGGTCGATGCCAACACTGGCGTCGTTCATGTATTAGTCGACATGCAGCTAAAAAACCTGGAGTTTTGTAGCGGGCGGTACCTCGTCTACACGAGTATCTCCCTGCCCATTCCGGTCGGAGCGTCAACACCGGTCGCGAAACTTCAAGACGGCAAGCTCTTCACGGTCGCTGTAACGCCGGTCGCCGACTCAGACAACTACGTTCAGCTGGAAGTGTTTTTCAATATTCCGCTCGACTGCCGGCGAACGTGGGGCGTGACAGTGACCTATGACCTACTCGGCAACGGTCCGCGGGCCCAAGACCAATTACGCATCAATCCCGCCTACTCATATTTCTTCGCCTACGGCTTCGGTGATGACGTCACTGTAAAGGTCATCGTTCCAGAGAGCTTCACGAGCGAGACAGTCGGTGACCGTGTCGTCGAAGCACACAAGAACGGCAACACCGTCTATACAGCGACCGACATCGCGGATCCGATCGAGTTTGGATTTTTCGTCTCGGCCACCAACGAAGACGCCCTAGTTACATCCGATGTCGCAACCGACGATGGTGTCGGTTTTGTGCTGCACACATGGCCAGGCGACACCGAGTGGCAAGAGTTCATGACCAACGAGGTCAAGGTTGGCGTTCCGGTCTTGGCCGAGTTGATCGGCCAACCGTGGCCGATCGACGACACCGTCGACGTGCGCGAGTCTCACACGCCGTACGTCTACGGCTACGCGGGCTGGTTCAGTTTCGACAGCAACGAAATCGAAATCGGTGAAGACCTCGACGCCGACACTGCACTGCACGAGCTCAGCCATGCGTGGTTCAGCGACGAGTGGTTCAGCGATCGCTGGGTGAACGAGGGGTTCGCACAGGTATTTGCGAGCAGAGGTGTCGAAGCGTTGGGAGGCGACGGACTGCGGCCCAAGACAATCGTCACGAGCGACCCTGGCACGGTGCGGCTGAACGACTGGGGCGACCCGAGTTACGCGCCGACTGGGGAGATCGACGCCACCGAGGCCTACGGCTACAACGCTTGTTTCCAGGTCCTGCAACAGATCGCGGACGAGATCGGCGACGCGCGATTGCGCGAAGTGCTCGACGCTGTAGCCGACGACACAATCGCGTATCGGGGCGATGCCAGGCCGGAGGCGGCGGCGAGTGTGACCGACTGGCGGCGCTTCCTCGACCTCGTCGAAGAAATCGGCGGAGCAACGCAGGCGGCCGACCTTTTCGAGAAATACGTGGTCACGGAAACGGAACGTTCGCGCCTCACCGATCGCGCAACCGCACGCGATCAGTACCAGGAACTCGTCGCTGATGGCGGCGAGTGGGCTGCGCCCCTTGTGGTGCGCGAGCGCATGGGTGCATGGAACTTCACGAAAGCGACGGACCTCATCGCCGCGGCTCACGACGTCCTCACCTTGCGCGACGAACTCGATGCCAAAGTTGCGCAGATCAACACCACCTACCCAGAAGACATCGAACTTCTTTACGAGGAGTCGGACGAAAACCTGGACGATGCGAGGGCAGCTGTGCAACAGCAGATCGAGACAGCCGACGCGCTGCTCGCGGCAGTAAAGGCGAAAGGCAAAGACTTTGGACTGTTCGGAACCATCGGGCTGATTGGTGCCGACCTCGACAAGACACTCTCCGACGCGAAGGCGGCATTCGCCGACGGCGACCAGGTTCTAGCCGACGAACTCGCGCAAGACGTCATCGACAGGACCGACGACGCATTCAGCGCGGGCAAGACGAGGGCGCTGCTCGCCGGCGCAATTCTCCTGGTCGCAGGTCTCGGTATCGCGCTGCTGGTGCGCCGTCGGCGCCGCGCGAAACAATCAGCTGATCCGTCGGATGCGACCGTCGTTGATTAGGCCGCGCTGACTCGTTCTACCTCGATGAAGATGCACTCACCCGGGCACGCGTTCGCGGCGTTGATCACGCTCTGACGCACACGCCAATCGACATCGGCCAGACTCCTCGAGCCACCCGGATCATTGAGCACTTGCGCGTCCTGCACGACGTAGGCGATGCCATCTTCCAGCTGCCGAAAGACGTCGGGGCAATGGTCGACGCACAGTCCATCGCCCGTGCACAGGTCTTGGTCGATCCACACCCGCATCAGCTACGACGTTACCGTGCCGTTGACTACAGACTCGCCGCCAGAGCCGCCATAACCATGAACACGACGTTGCGGGCGAGATGGCCGGCACCGATCGGGCGAGAGCTCAGCGCGCCGAAACACGCACACGGCGGTCGCTTCCCTTGGGCGAGTCGTAGCCCGAGCAGCGCCGTGAACGCCGCGAACAGCGCGACCGCCACCCACGCAAACGCCTGCCGCCGCCATTGCACGAGCAGTACCGCACCAACACCGATCTCGACGAAGGGCACGATGCTGGCGACCGCTTTTGGTACACCCAGCCCGGCCGCCTGCGCACGCCAATCGCTGGGCCGCGCGAGCTTGAGCACCCCGGCGAGCAGCAGCACACCGGCAACGACCACAGCCGCCGCGATACCCCACGCCGATCTACTCATCACACCTTGCCCTTCAAACGGCGACGGTCAGACCTTCGTACGCGGCAAACACCTCGAACCCACGTGTGTCGGCAAATGCCTTCGCACAGCGCTGCACTTCGTCGAGAGCGGCGTCGTTG
>JANWKM010000068.1 GCA_025451395.1 Ilumatobacteraceae bacterium | reverse complement strand
CGATGACGACTGCTGAGCAGCCCCCAGCAAGCTTCGGGGCCAACACGTGGCTCGTCGACGAGATGTTCGCCCAGTTCATCACCGACCCCGATTCGGTCAGCGAAACCTGGCGCGAGTTCCTGGCTGACTACAAGCCGTCGACGGCCCCTACACACGCTCCGCAGGCCGTAGCCGCCGGTAACGGCAGCGAGGCAATCGGTGAGCCGATTCGCGGTGCCGGCGCCGCGATCGCCAACAACATGGAGCGCAGCCTGACAGTCCCCACCGCGACAGGCTTCCGCAACATTCCGGCGAAGCTGCTCGAGGTCAACCGATCGGTGATCAACGGTTATCGCGGTCGCAGCGGGCAGGGCAAGGTCAGTTTCACGCATCTCATCGGGTACGCGGTTGTACGCGCCATCGCCGACGCCACCCCGAACCTGAACAACACGTTCGTCACTGGTGCCGACGGCAAACCGAGGCTGCTGCGCAACCCGCACGTCAACATGGGTCTCGCGGTCGATGTCGACAAGGGCGACGGCACGCGCACGCTCGTAGTGCCGGTGCTGCGCGACGCCGACACGCTCGACTTCGCCGGCTTCCTCGGTGCCTACGAGGAACTCATTCGAAAAGTGAAGGGCAACAAGCTGACCGTCGCCGACTTCCAGGGTGCGACGATCTCGCTCACCAATCCAGGCACGATCGGCACCGTGCAGAGCGTGCCGCGGCTGATGCCTGGGCAAGGTGTCATCGTCGGTGTCGGCAGCATCGACTACCCGGCCGAGTATGAGGGAGCCGATCATCGCACGATGGGTTCGCTCGGCGTCAGCAAAGTGGTGACAATCACAAGCACATACGACCATCGCATCATCCAGGGTGCGGAGAGCGGTCTGTTCCTTAAGCGCGTGCACGAGTTGCTGCTCGGCGAGCACGGCTTCTACGACGACGTGTTCCGCAGCCTCGGCGTGCCGTATGAGGCGGTGCAGTGGCGCGTCGACCAGAATCCGCTGAACAGCGAAGAAGCGATGATGCACAAGCAGATGCAGGTCGCCACGCTGATCCGCGTGCACCGTGTGCGCGGTCACCGGATTGCCGATCTCGACCCGCTGCGCTGGAAGCAACCACAGATGCCGCCCGAGCTCGACCCAGCGACCTACGGCTTGACGATCTGGGACCTCGACCGCGAGTTCCTCACCGGTGGCGTCGGCGGCACCGACAAGCTGACGCTCGGCGAACTGCTGCATGTGCTGCGCGATGCGTACTGCCGCACGATCGGTGTCGAGTACATGCACATTCAAGACTTCGCCGAGCAGCGCTGGATTCAAGGCAAGCTCGAAGGTGCGCAGTGGGCGTTGAACAAGGAGCAGAAGCACCGCGTCGTCGAACGATTGAACGCCGCCGAAGCATTCGAGAAGTTTCTCGCCACCAAGTACGTTGGAGCGAAGCGCTTCGGGCTGGAGGGCGCCGAGAGCGCGATCCCGGTTCTCGACCAGGTGCTGACGATGGCTGCTGTCTCCGGTCTTGATTCGGCGGTGATAGGTATGACACATCGCGGGCGACTGAGCGTGTTGGCCAACGTGATGGGGAAGAGCTACGACCAGATCTTCAAGGAGTTCGAAGGACACGTCGACCCCGGTTCGGTGCAGGGCTCCGGCGACGTCAAGTATCACCTCGGCGCGACGGGGAAGTATGCGGGTCCGAACGGCGAATCGATTCGTCTCGAACTTGCCGCCAACCCGAGTCACCTGGAAACAGTCGACCCGATCGTGCTCGGCATCGTGCGCGCCATCCAAGACAACATCGATCCGCCCGGCTCGTTTCCTTCGCTGCCGTTGCTGATCCACGGTGACGCGGCGTTCGCCGGCCAGGGCGTTGTGGCCGAGTGCTTGGCGATGAGCGACATCGCCGGCTATCGCGTGGGCGGCACCGTCCATCTGATCATCAACAACCAGATCGGTTTCACGACCAGCCCACAAAGCTCGCGTAGTTCTTTGTATTGCAGCGACGTCGCCAAGACCGTGCAAGCACCGATCTTCCACGTCAATGGCGACGACCCCGAGGCGTGCGTGCGCGTCGCCGAGCTCGCGTTCGAGTATCGCCAACGGTTCCACAAGGACGTTGTGATCGACATGGTGTGTTACCGCCGCCACGGACACAACGAGGGCGATGATCCCAGCTACACGCAACCGCTGATGTACAAGGCGATCGCTGAGCGCCGAAGCGTCCGCAAGTTGTACGTGGAAAGTTTGGTCAAGCGTGGCGAGCTGTCCGTCGAAGAAGCCGAAAGCGCGCTCGCCGACTTCAACAGCAAGTTGCAGATCGCCCTCGACGAGACTCGCTCGCAGAAGCCAGCGGAAGTCAAAGTCGCCAAGCCACCCAAGCCGATGGGTGTGCGTCCTCATATCGAGACGGGCGTTGCGCGCGCAACCCTCGACACAATCTTCAATCACCTGACTGCGTATCCGGAAGGTTTCACCCCGCACCCCAAGCTGGTGCGTCAGTTCGAAACGCGGGCGACGATGTACCGCGACGCGGGTGAGCTCGAATGGGCGACCGCCGAGGCGTTGGCAATCGGTTCATTGGTGCTGGAGGGCATTCCTGTGCGGTTGGCTGGCGAAGACACCCGCCGCGGTACGTTCAGTCAACGGCACGACGCACTGATCGATTTCGAGGACGAGCACTCGTGGGTTCCGCTGGATACCTTGCCTGGCAAGCAAGCCAGGTTCTGGGTCTACGACAGTCTGCTCAGCGAGTACGCCGCCGTCGGCTTCGAGTACGGCTACGCATATCAGAGCAAGGAAGCGCTGGTGATGTGGGAAGCGCAGTTCGGCGATTTCGTCAACGGCGCCCAGGTCGTCATCGATCAGTACTTCGTCGCGGCTGAAGACAAGTGGGGCCAGACCAACGGGCTGGTGCTGTTGCTACCGCACGGGTTTGAGGGCCAGGGCCCAGAACACAGCTCGGCACGCATTGAGCGCTTCCTCACACTGTGCGCCGACGACAACATCCAGGTGTGCAATGCGACGACCGCAGCGCAGTACTTCCATCTGTTGCGCCGGCAGGTTCGGCGCGACGTGCGCAAACCGCTGGTGCTCTTTACTCCGAAGGCTCCATTGCGTATGAAGGAGAGCCGCGCCAAGATCGAGGAACTGACGGCCGGGTCGTTCCGCGAGGTTATCGACGATCCATTCGTTGCCGACCCTGCATCGGTCCGCCGCGTCGTGTTCTGCAGTGGCAAGGTGGTATGGGACGCAATGGCTGCGCGCGACGTACGTACGGCGCCGGCCGCGATCGTGCGCGTCGAGCAGTTGTATCCATTCCCGGCCGAGCAGATGCGCGCCGCGCTCGATCGGTATCCGAACGCGCAGGATGTCGTGTGGTTACAAGAGGAGCCCGACAACATGGGTCCGTGGCACTTCATTGAAGCTCGCTTCAACCGCGTACGCGACACCGGCCCCGCACCGCGGCTTGTCAGCCGCATCGGCAGCGGCAGCCCCGCGACGGGAAGCAAGACGATCCACGATCTCGAACTCCTCGAGATGATGGAAGAAACCTTCGCCGGGTTGTGACCCCGCGGTTAGGCCGGCCACAGTAAGCCGACGAGTTCGTTGATCGCCTGTTGCGCCGACGTGACTTTGATGGTGGTCATGCCCATTTCTGCTGCTGGCTTCAGGTTGATGCCGAGATCGTCGAGGAACACACACTCGTCGGGCGTCACGCCGAGTCGCGCGCACGCGATTTCATAGAAGCGACGCTCGGGTTTGCGTACGCCGACCTTGCTGCTCTCGATGATGTCGTCGACCTTTGCCATCACGTCGGCGATTGCCGCACCGCGTTCCGCGCCGACGACGTTGTTCGTGAGGCACGCAACCTTGTAGCCGCCTGCCTTCACATGGTCGAGGAGGGCGACCATTTCGGGTCGGATCTCGCCGGACAGCAATCCAAGTACGTCGGCACCGGGAACCCTGTGGCCGAGCGTCGACGACTCGTTTGCAAACTGCTGATCGAACTCGGCTGCCTCGATCTCATTGCGTTCCAACATTGCCCATGAATTGTCGTGCGGGTTGGTGGCGTTGACCGAACGGATGAAATCATGCGGCAACCCATGTTCGGCTTCGTAACGGTTGAAGGCCTCGAAGGGACTGGAGAGGATGACTCCACCGAAATCCCACAGAACGGCTTTCTTCATAATGCATCCTAGGCTGAACGGGTTATGTCACAACATGTCGTCGTCGACGGCTCGAATCTTGCAACAGAAGGTCGCACCCACCCGAGCCTCGCCCAATTGAATGAAGCGGTGCTGGCGTATATGGCCGAGCACCCCGACGCGCTGATCACTGTGGTCGTCGACGCAACGTTCGGGCATCGCATCGACCCGAAAGAAGTCAGCGCCTTCGACGAAGGTGTCAGCAACAACGAACTGGTGGCCCCGCCCGCCGGCGCGGTTGGACGCGGTGATGCCTTCGTCCTCAGCATCGCCGACAAGGTGAACGCGACTGTCATCTCGAACGACAGCTATCAGGAGTTTCACGGCCAGTACAAGTGGCTGTTCGATGAAGGTCGACTAGTCGGTGGCAAACCAGTGCCCCACATCGGTTGGGTGTTCGTGAATCGGTTGCCGGTTCGCGGACCGTTGAGCCGCAAGAGTGTCGCTGAGGTCAAACGCAAAGCAGCTGGTGGCAAGGCCGCGGCAGCGACAGTTCGCGTAGGTAGCCCCGAGGCAAGTCAGCCGATGCCAGTTCCGAAGGGTCCGCCACCGGGCCGGCGTGGTCGTGCGACTGCTGATGCGAATGGTGAAGCGGCCGTCGAGAAGGTGCCAAGCAAGCGCAACGCGAAAGCACCGAAGGCCGCGACGGCCAACGGTGCCGCGAAGCCGGCCGTCAACGACCTGCTCTCGTTCATCACATTCGTCGAACGCCATCCGGTCGGCACCAGCGTGAATGCGATCGTCGACCACTACTCGTCGCACGGTGCGTACGTTCGCATCGACGATTCGCTGGTCGGCTACGTACCTCTGCGTCTGATGGCCGATCCACCGCCGCGAAGCGCACGCGAGTTCATGAAGGTCGGCGAATCAGTCACGCTGGTCGTCGACAGTTTCCGTCCGACCAAGCGCAGCGTTGACCTCGCAACTCCTGGTCTTGGCTCGGCACCCGTGATCGCCGAGGTCAAAGTCAAACCGGTTAAGAAAACGACGGCGAAGCGTCCCGCGAAGAAGCCAGCCGGTAGCAAGGAAACGGCAAGGCGCTCTCCGAGGAAACCCCCGGCAGCGGCACCCGCGCCGGTCGTGGAGAAGCCAGCACCGGCCAAGAAGCCACAGGGCGCGCTCGCGAAGTTGGGTTTGCGCCGTCGCCGTCCGGCCGATTGATTCGCTACGGTCCACGCCGTGCGTCTCGCCACCTGGAACGTCAATTCATTGAAGGTTCGACTGCCGCGCGTCGAGGAGTGGCTCGCCGACGTTCAGCCCGACGTGCTGTGCATGCAGGAGACCAAGCTCGCCGACGACGCGTTTCCGGCGCTGACGTTCGCCGCGCTCGGCTACGAGGCGGCGCACTACGGCCAGGGTCAATGGAACGGTGTCGCGATCCTGTCGCGCGTCGGATTGAGCGAAGTCGTGAGCAACTTCGCCGATGGCGGTGAACCCGATGCCGATGCGCGAATCATCACCGCGCTATGTGGTGACGTGCGTGTGAGCAGCGTCTACGTTCCGAACGGTCGCACCATCGAAGACGACCATTATCAGTACAAGCTGAGATGGCTCGCGCAGCTACGCCGCCACGTTGCCGCACTGAGTAAGCCGACCGATCAAGTCGTTGTCACGGGCGACTTCAACATCGCACCGACCGATCTCGATGTCTACGACCCGAGCAAGTTCGTCGGCGCAACCCATGTCAGCCCCGCCGAACGCGCCGAGTTGCAGGCACTGTGCGACTGGGGAATGGTCGATCTGTTCCGCAAGCACCACTCAGATGCGAAGCTATACAGCTGGTGGGACTACCGCGCGGGCGATTTCCATCAAGGTCGCGGGCTACGCATCGATCTCGTTCTCGGCACTGCTGCTATCGCCGACCGATCGGAGTTCGCGATCATCGATCGCAACGCACGCAAGGGACAACTGCCCAGCGATCACGCGCCGGTGATCATCGACTTCGCGTGACCCTCCAAGCGCGGTAGTGGCCGCAGCGCGGCAGCCGCGGTTTCCGAGATCCCGAGCCTCTCCGCGAGTTCCGTGGTGTCGGCAGGGGGCGACTCGGCGAGCAACCGTAAAACGCGATCGCTGCAGACGG
>JANWKM010000067.1 GCA_025451395.1 Ilumatobacteraceae bacterium | reverse complement strand
GTTCGGCAGCGGCGACAACACGGGCAGTGTGATCCTGACCATGCGCGCCGACGTGCAGCAGTTGGCCGCCGAGCAACTGGGCTTCCGTGAAGGATCCGTCGTCGTGATGGACCCCACAACCGGGGCGATCATTGCAATGGTCAGCACGCCGCGTTTCGATGCCAACCAGGTCGCGACTCACGATCAGGCTGCCGCCGAGGCATATCTCACGCTCTACAACTCGTTCGAGAACAAGCCGATGTTGGCCAACGCCTATCAAGAGCGCTACATGCCGGGCTCGAGCTTCAAGATCATCACCACGGGCATCGCGTTGGAGAACGGCGTCACCAGCATGGATCGCAGTTGGCCCGACGAGAAGGAATATCTTCCGCCGCAGACCACTGACCCGATCCAGAACTACGGCGGCAGTTCTTGCGGTGGGAAGATGGCCGAAATTTTCTATCGCAGCTGCAACATTCCCTTCGCGCAGATGGCGATCGAGCTCGGGCCCCAGCGAATGATCGAGGGCGTTCGCAAATGGGGGATCGGCGAGAAACTTCCGATCGATCTGCCGAATCCGGCTGCCAGTAATTTTGAAGACGCTGGGAGCGAGCCGATCGACTTCGCCAACAACCTGCCACTGCTCGCGATCGGTGGCTTCGGTCAGGCGAACGACACGATGGTGCCGCTGCACATGTGCATGGTGGCGGCCACTGTCGCCAACGGCGGGCGGATGATGGCCCCCTACGTGGTCGATCGCACGCTCGATCATGAGGGTCGAGTGCTCGACCACACGGTTCCGTATGCGTGGAAGACGCCGATTTCGCCAGCAACGGCGGCCACGTTGAACACGCTGATGGTGGGCGTTGTCAACAAGGGAACCGGCAAGCCGATGCAGCTCGCCAACGGAATCCAGGCCGCCGCCAAAACGGGAACCGCACAGCTCAATGCGGCTGGCGAACCGCAGCGTTCGCACGCATGGATAGTCGGGTTTGCGCCAGCCGAAGCACCTCGCTACGTCGTGGCGGTGGTGCTGAAAGGAACGACCGACGAGATCAGTGCTGGCACCGGCGGTCGGCTGGCTGGCCCAATTGCCAAGGCCATTCTCGATTACCTGTTCAGCACCGAATAGTGAACGGCATTGTGAACGGCAAAAGTGAAAGGTGGAGCGCGAAAGGGGCTCATATCCAGCGTGAATGAACTTGACCGACGTCGGTCGGTACGCTCATGTGACCCTTTTGAGATGAAACTCGCGCTGAAACTCGCACGGAAGAGAGCGCAGTGAGCAACCCCGAGCCGACCGTTCTGAACGATCGCTACGAACTTCAACAGCGCATTGGGCGCGGCGGCATGGCCGACGTGTTCTTGGCGCGCGACCTGTTGCTCGATCGGCCGGTGGCCATCAAGGTGTTGTTCCCCGAATTCGCTGTCGACCCCAACTTCGTCGAACGCTTTCGGCGTGAAGCACAGAGCGCGGCAAGCCTCAACCATCCCAACATCGTCGGTGTCTACGACTGGGGCCAATACTCCAACACTTATTTCATGGCGATGGAGTATGTGCAGGGCCGCACGCTTGCCGACATCCTGCGCGCCAACGGCAGCATCAACAGCCAGCAGGCGGCCGAGATCGCCAGCGAAGTCGCTGCCGCGCTTGGGTTCGCGCACCGCAACGGCGTCGTACACCGCGACATCAAACCGGCGAACATTTTGGTTGGTTCCAACGGGCAGGTGAAGGTCGCCGACTTCGGTATCGCGCGTGCGATGAACGCCGGCACCGAAAGCAACCTCACGCAAGCGGGATCGGTGATGGGTACCGCCGCCTACTTCTCGCCCGAGCAAGCGCAAGGTGCGCAACCCGATCCGCGCAGCGACCTGTACTCGCTGGGCATCGTGCTGTACGAGATGGTTGCCGGCGCGCCACCATTCGCCGGCGATAATCCGGTCAGCATCGCCTACAAACAAGTGCACGAGATGCCGCGACCGCTCAACCAACTGGTCGTCGACGTGCCGAAAGCGTTTGAGGCAATTGCGGCCAAGTTGCTCGCGAAGCGGCCCGAGATTCGCTACGCAAATTCCGAGGCACTGCGCGACGATCTGCGCCGGTTCCGCAACGGTGAGCCGGTGTTGGCGTTAACCTCGGCGATGGGTGTCCCTGCAGGTGTGGCGGCAGCTGCGGCAGGCGGTCGGGGCGCGGCGACCGGTGGGGTGCCGCGTATGGCTGGCGGGACGGGCACAACCACGATGCCGCGTACGGGCGCAGTTGGACGCGTCGGGCACAGCGGTCAATTACGCCAGATGGGTCCCGTTCCGAATCGCAATAGTTCCGGCGGCGGGTTGTACGCGATCGTCGTTTTCATGGCGCTAGTCGCATTGGTGATCGGCGCCATCGTGCTGTTCAACGCGCTGTCGAAGGACGATCGACCGAGTTCGTTCGCCATGCCGGACGTCACACAGCTCCCGCTCGACGAGGGCGTCAAGACGCTGACCGATGAAGACCTGCAGTTGAACCCGCCGATCATCGAAGAGAACCCCGACTTCGAAGAGGGGGCCATCGTGCGCACCGAACCCCCCGCAGGTGTCATCGTGCAGCGCGGTCAATTCGTGACCATCTACTACAACCCGGTGAAGACCCCGTTCACGCTCGATTCGATGGCGGGCAAGTTGCAAGCCGAGGCCGACGTTCTGCTGAAGGGCCTCGGCTTGCTCGTCGGCGACACAATTTCGGAGATCAACCAAGACGTCGAGGTCGGCCGAGTGATCCGCACCGAACCCGGTGCTGGCACGCTGGTCAAACAAGGCGACACCGTCAGGCTGGTGGTTTCCACCGCCCCTGGCCAACAAGCCGTGCCAGTGGTGGAGGGTCTGTCGCAGGCCAATGCGCTTTCGGAATTGCAGGGAGATCCATACAACTTCTCGGTGACCGTGACCGCCGAGGCGAGCGACACGATTCCTGCTGGCCGCGCCACGCGCACCGACCCGGCGGCGGGCCAGTCATTATTTATTGGTAGCGCAATCAAGCTCTATGTCTCAAGCGGTCCGGCGTTGGTGAAGGTGCCGACGCTGACAGGGCTTACCGAGACGCAGGCGCGCAACAAGCTGATACAGCTACACCTCGGCGTCGAGGTGACATACACCGACGTGCCCAACGGCGACCCGTCCAACGGCAAAGTGCTCACTCAAAACATCGCGAGTGGTACCGACGTCGCTCCCAACACCGTGATCAAATTGACCGTCGCTCAAGAAGTCGCCGCGACAACGACCACGACCTCGACGACAACGACAACGACGACTACCGAGCCGCCGACAACAACGACCTAGCGCGCAAAACGGCTCGTGGCTCAGTTTATTCGCAGCCGGCAGCATTCAGATTCCATAGATCGCTATGAGGACGAATCCAACAGCGATGACGACCGCGGCCACGGCGATGTAAACACCGACCACTATCTCAATGGTCCTCCCCAGATATCTCGCCCACTTCTTCACGGCAGAACGTTACCGACCGCGTTCACCAGCAAGAAACGACGCGTACCTCCTCGAAGTCACAAGGATTCCACCATGGCGGTGGATTCTTTGTGACTTCGACGCCTCAATCGAGTGTCAGGCGGCGGCGCGGAGGAAGTTGCGCAACAAATCGTGGCCCGACTCCGTGAGAATGCTCTCCGGGTGGAATTGCACGCCTTCAATCGGCAACTCGCGATGGCGAACCCCCATGATCACGCCGTCGCACCTAGCGGTGACTTGCAAGCAGTCCGGCATCGTCGCCGGGTCGATCACCAAGCTGTGGTAGCGCGTCGCGATCAACGGCGACGACAAGCCGGCGAACACTCCTTCACCCTCGTGTTCGATCGATGACGTCTTGCCGTGCATCAGCCGCGGCGCGCTCACGATCGCGGCGCCAAAAACGTGGCCAATCGCCTGGTGCCCGAGGCACACTCCCAACACCGGTACGCCCGCTTCGCCGAACGCCGTGATCGCGTCGCAGAGAATGCCCGCGTCTTCCGGTCGGCCGGGGCCGGGCGACAACAGCACGGCGTCGGGTTTCGTGGCAACTGCTTCGGCAACGGTCATCTGATCGTTGCGCACGACTTGCGGCTGGGCACCAAGTTCGCCGAGATACTGCACCAGGTTGTAAACGAAACTGTCGTAGCTATCGATCACCAACACGCGGAACATAGACGTGCGAACCCTAGACTCTGCGCCCGTGGCTCCTCCGAAACGCAAGACGACAGGCCGCGTGACGGCGAAGGGTACGAAACCGGGTCAGGCAGGTGCCATGGCGCGCGAAGCCGCCCATCACGAAAGCTCGGTCGGGCAGTCGAGTCGCTATACGCCGCCGACGCCCAAGGAGTTCTACGAGAGCCCGAAGTGGATTCCGATCCTGATGTTCGCGTTCATCGGGCTCGGCGTGATCTCGATTCTCACGCGCTACGTGGTGCCGTCGTTCGAGAACACCAACACACCGGTGTTGGTGGGCCTGATCCTGATGATGTGTGGGTTGTTCACGGCCACCAAGTGGCGCTGAACGACACAGATGTAATTACACCCAGGTTTGTCCACAGGCTGTGAGGACACTGAGTCACTCAACGGGTGCGATCAGCACCATGTCCTCCAGGCAGTGCCGTGGCGGCGGGGGCTCCTCGTCGGGGGCAAGGGTCAATCTGATCTCTAACCCGCAGAGCGTGCAGCGGTACTTCACGTTAACCTTGCGCATCTCGCCGGTCGGAGGCGGCTCGGGCAGCGGTGTCGTCAGGCCGCGCAGCATTCCTGTGCCACTTTTCCACAGGACATAGCCCGCTACCAGGCCAATCGCGACCCAAATAATCGTGGAAAGCGCAGGCATCCGCGATCGCTCGCGATCAGCCCAGTCGCTCGATAATCATCGCGTTTGCCATGCCGCCGCCCTCGCACATCACCTGCAGGCCGTAGCGGCCGCGGGTGCGCTCGAGTTCGTTCAGCAACGTGGCAGTCAGACGCGCGCCGGAAGCGCCCAACGGGTGACCGAGCGCGATCGCGCCGCCATTCACGTTGACCTTCTCCATGTCGGGCTTGAACTCCTTCTCCCACGCCAGCACGACGGAGGCAAACGCTTCGTTGATCTCGGTCAGATCGATGTCGTCCATTGATAGTCCGGCGCGAGCGAACACCTTTTCTGTCGCCGGCATCGGTGCCGAGAGCATCATGCGCGGGTTATCGCCGGCGAGCGCGAAGTCCACGAAGCGGGCACGAGGGGTTAGGCGCAGCTGCCTCGCCTTCTCCTCGCTCATGATCAGCATGGCCGCGGCACCGTCGGTGATCTGTGACGAGTTACCAGCGGTCACGCGGCCACCCTCTTCTTCGGAACGGAACGCTGGCTTCAACTTGGCTAATGACTCGATGGTCGTTTCGCGCAAACCTTCGTCCTGCGTAACGAGTTCGCCGTCGGCGCCGAGCACCGGAACGAGCTCGTTCTGGAATCGGCCCTCATCGGTTGCTCGCCGTGCGTATTGCTGTGAGCGCGCACCGAAGCCGTCGAGGTCTTCGCGGGTAAGGCCCCACTTGTCGGCGACCAGCTCGGCCGAGATTCCCTGCGGAACAAGCCCGCCTTCGGCGGCATAACGCGCGCCAACCGCGGGACCGAACGGGTAGCCGAACTTGCCTTCCGCCATCGAGGCACCCATTGGCACTCTCGTCATCACCTCGACGCCAGCAGCAACGACGATGTCGTATGCACCGGCCATCACACCCTGCGCTGCGAAGTGCGCCGCCTGCTGACTGCTCCCGCACTGACGATCGATGGTGGTACCGGGTACGTGCTCGGGCCAACTGGCGGCGAGCACCGCGTTGCGGCCAACGTTGACAGCCTGCTCGCCGACCTGCATCACGCAACCCATCACCACGTCGTCGACCAGGCCAGGGTCGATGCCCGTGCGGCGTTGCAGTGCCTTGAGTGTTTCCGCAGCCAGGTCGACGGGATGCCAGTCCTTCAACCTGCCATTACGACGACCGAGTGGAGTGCGAACGGCATCGACGATGACTGCTGTGATCATGCGTGCAGTCTGCCAGCATCGTGGCCGAAATCGTTACTCGCCCAGCTTCGCCCACACACGGTGCAGCGAGAGGATGTCGGTCTCGGTCAGGTGACGGGCGAAATGTGTTTGAACCACATTGCGGTAGGTGGTGGTCGCATCGCGCCACACATTGCGTCCCTCACGCGTGAGCGAAACTGTCACCGCCCGCCGGTCGTCGGGCATCGGCGTCGATTTCCGCGACACAAAGCCTTCCTCCTCCAACCGATCGAGTCGGCGGGAGAGGCTGCTGGGTATCTCCGATAGCGCCGTGCACAATTCGTGCACGCGCATGCGCCCGCCGGCATTACGGATCGCCGTCAGGGCGTCGTACCACGCCAGCGACATGTCGTGCTCGTCCTGCAACGCTTGTTCGATGCGCCGTTGCAACACCGTCGAGGTGGTGCACAGTTGACGCCAGAGCTCGATGCGCTCGGCGTCCAGTCGGGGCACGGGTCAGGCGGTGGCTTTGAGTGCGGCGCCGAATGCCGCCAGCGCCAAGTCGATCTCGTGCTCGTTGACGACCAGCGGTGGCATCCAGCGAATGCACCGTCCGTAGGTGCCGGCGTTCATCAGGATCAGGTGCCCTTCCTCGAGGCAGTGTTTCGTAACGGCGGCGACTCGCGCCGGGTCGTCGAACTCGGTGCCGACCATCAACCCTGGGCCGCGCACCTGTGTGATCGTCGAATGCTCTTGCTGCAGTTCGCGCAGTCCCTTGCGCAACTGCTCGCCGCGCGCATTGACATTGTCCATGAATCCGGGGGCAGTCAGTAGCTCGAGGGTGGCCATCGCAGCTGCGCAACCCATCGGGTTGCCGCCGTACGTACCACCGTGCGCGCCCTTTGGCCACTTGTCGTCGAGCTCACGGCGTGTTCCAAGCGCCGAGAACGGGAAGCCGCTGGCGATGCCTTTGGCCATGCAGATGATGTCGGGCACAAAGTTGTCGTAGTGGTCGACAGCGAACATCTTTCCGGTGCGGCCCATACCACTCTGCACCTCGTCGGCGATGAAGAGGATGCCGTGCTCCCGGCAACGCTCGGCAAGACCTTCGATGAACGCGGCCGGTGCCTGCATGTAGCCGCCCTCGCCCAACACCGGCTCGAGGATCATCGCCGCCGTTTCCTCGGGCGCGGTCAGTGACTTCAGAATGTGGTCGAGACCCTGCAGTGCCTTTGCGACCTCGGCCTTCTGATCGGTGGCGAGCGGGTCGGGGAATGGCGCGACGAACACACCCGATGGCAACGGTGCGTAGCCGGCGCGGTAACCGGTCTTGCTGGTGGTCATCGCCATGCCCATGGCTGTGCGACCGTGGAAGCTGCCGCTGAACACGATGATGTGCGGGCGCTTCGTTGCCTGTTTGGCCAACTTGACGGCCGCCTCGGTGATCTCGGCCCCGGAGTTGGCATAGAAGAAGGTGTCGATGCCGCTCGGCGAGATCTCGGCCAGCTTGCTCGCCAGCGGTTCGAGCAGGTCGTGGTTGAACACGTTGACCTGCGCATGAATGAATCGCTGCGCTTGATCGCCGATTGCTTTGGCGACGGCGGGGTGTGCGTGCCCGGTTGAGTTCACCGCGATGCCGGCGGCGAAGTCGAGATACTCCTCGCCACTGGTCGTGGTGACCCAGCAACCCTTGCCGTGGGCAACTTCGAGTGGAGTGACCTTGAACCAAACATTGGAGAGATGGGACTTTGCTTTGGACATGGTGTCTCCTTAGAGGTTTCCTTACACGACCACGCGTAGGACTGTGCCGTCGGGCGCGGCTTCGATAAAGGCATTGCTGCGCGGGCCGGAGATGTAGATACGCACGATGACGTCGTGCACTTCGCTGAATATGTCGCGGTCGACGTAGACGTGCGAGACCTTGCCCTCTTCAACGGCCGCGAGCCGCGGTGCCTCGGCAACGAGTGCTGCAATTGCATCCCACTGAACGGCGTCGATCGTGAAGACCTTGCTGGCTGCTTCTGGATCATTGGTTTGCGGCTCGGGAGTACCGAGCGTCCCATCCGCCTGCAACATGTAGCGATCGATGTGGTCGGGCTGCGTCGGGTCTTGCGCCGTCGCGAAGGCGTAGTCGGGGTACAGGATGATCTCGATGAAGTTCGTCGGGTCGCCCAGAATGCCGGCCTCGAGTGCCGCAACACTTGCTGCTGGTCCGCCACCGATCAGTTGCGACACGCCACCGTCGTCGGTGCCGTCACCCGCAAGGTTCGGGATAGTGATGTCGTTCGCTTTGTCGACCGCGTCCTTGGCCGCCAACACACCCCACACCGCGGCCCCGATACCGATGACGGTGGGCACAATGATGATGAAGCCGAACCACGAGAATCCCCACCAACGATCCTTCTTGACCTTCACCGGTGGCGGCGACTCCACGTCTTGCGTGCCGAGAAAAACACCTGGCGTGGGCACACCCTGATACGGACTTGGGCCGGTGCCGGGTATCGGTGTGCTTTGTCCAGGAATCGGGGTGCTCCGCGGCGGACCACCGGACTGAGGAGGCATCTGGTACGACATGCCGCGAGTCTACGCAACGTTGAGCGTGGGGAAGATTGCGTCGGTGGGCATCGGCGGGCTGCAACGCCACCGCCGCTCGACGCGCCGCGCATCGTCGCCCAGAAAACGAATCGAGATCACCCGTCGGCGAGTCGAGGAGCCACGCGATCCGTGAAGCGCGAGCGCGTGGAAGAACACGGCATCACCCGGTTCCAACGCCCACCCGATGATCGGGAACGAATCGCGGTCGTCGTCGATGGCCGGAACGTCGGCCAGTGAACCCTCGGGGAACCACTTCGACTCGCGCTGCATGAAGGTGCGCGGCATCAGCCACGGCCCGAGGTGCGTGCCGGCGACGAACTCGAGCGTGCTCTCGCGCGGCACAGCATCGACCGGCAGCCACATGCTGATCACATCGCGGCCCTCGACGTCGTAGTACGGCTGATCCTGATGCCACGGGGTCGGCTGTTGGGTGCCCGCTTCTTTGACCAACAGGTGATCGTGATACAGGCGAACGGTGTTGCTGCTCATCAACGCACGAGCCAATGGCGCCATGGCCTCCGCCAGTTCCAGGTATGCGGGGAACCGTGACCAGTTGCAGAAGTCCTCCACGAAGCGGCCGGGGTCGTCGGCCCCGCTGGCCACCTGGGCAAGTTCACTCGGCGACGCGAGATTCGCGTCGATCGCGGCGGCAACTCGCGCCAGCAACGCTGCCGACACGACCCCGCGTGCGCAGACTGCGCCATCCCGAGCAAAGGCTTTTGAATCCATCGGCGCAACCCTATGTGGCGAGAGCCTTGGCCTTCTCGAGTGCTTCTGGCCAGGTCGCCTTGGCGGCCATCAAAGCGCGAAATGGCATGACCATCTTCGGCATGTTGACACCAAGGACTCCGCGCAGGCGACCGGCGAAGCCGTACAGCGCAGCGAAATTGGCTGAACTGTCGCCCGCGAAGACATGGATGTCGTCGTCGCCATGCGCGCGGCCGACGAACTGGATTCGACTGTCGAACTGGTCACTCCAGAAGAACGGCACCGATTCGTAGGGTGTTGCCGGCTCACCGCGAGCGACGGCCAGCATGTTGCGCGCCGCGGCAGCGCCCTGCTCGGCGGCGTTGGTCCAATGTTCGATGCGCATCTCTTCGTCGTCGAACCCGGCGAACACACCGTTCGGCCAACGAGCGCAGTCGCCGGCTGCGTAGATCCCTGGTGCACTCGTCTGCAGTGTCGCGTCGCAGATGATTCCATCGCCCAGCGTTAATCCGCTGTCCGCCAGCCATTGTGTTGCCGGCGCGACACCGACTCCGACAACGACGATGTCGCTGTCGATCAAGGTGCCGTCGGCAAGACGCACACCTGTCACGCGCCTGTCGTCACCCTCGATCCCGGCGACGCTCACCCCGCAACGCAGATCGACGCCATGCCGCGTGTGCGTCGCAGCCACGGCCGTCCCCATCTCGGCGCCGAGTCCGCGGATCATCGGTGCGGGCGCGCTCTCTAACACCGTTACGGCACAGCCTCGTTGACGCGTGGTCGCGGCGACCTCGAGACCGATGAAGCCGGCACCGATCACCGTCACTCGCGCGGAACCGTCGGCGATGCGGTCGCGTAGTGCCATCGAGTTCGCAAGGGTGCGCAACTCAACGACACCGTCGAGCTCTGGCTGCCCAGGTAGTCGCCGCGGAATCGCACCAGTGGCGATGACAAGCCCGTCGAACGGCAACTCGGAACCGTCGGCGAGCGACACGATGCGCTTGTCCGTGCGCAGTCCGGTGGCCGCATTGCCCAAATGCATGTCGAGTGCGAGTCCTGCGAACTCATCGGACTTGCGCAGGCGAATCCGGTCGACTTCCCATTCACCAGCGAGCACCTTCTTCGACAATGGCGGCCGGTCGTAGGGAATTTCGTCCTCTGCGCCGACCAAGGCGATCTCGCCGCCGAAGCCCTGTTGGCGCAACGTTTCGCAGGCGCGCAGCCCTGCCAGCGACGAACCGACGACGACTACCTTCTTCATGGCGCGTGAGCGTATGCAAGGTACGGTTGAACCGTGAACTGGGACCAATTGGTAGCTGGCATTCAGCTTCCGTTCCACGCCGACTTGAAGGTGCCGGCGCTCACTGAAGTGCGCTTGGCGATGCCGCAACCGGAAGTCATCGCCGATGTCGCCGCGGTAGCGCACGCAGGTGTGGTCAAACAATTCGCCGGCAGCGTCACGCCCGGTATGACGGTTGCAGTTGGTGGCGGCAGCCGCGGCCTCACCGAACGCGTGGCGCTGATGCGCGGCACCATCAGCGGATTACGCGAGTTGCGTGCCGAGCCGTTTGTGGTGCCCGCGATGGGGAGCCATGGCGGTGCCAAAGCCGAAGGGCAGCTGGCGATGTTGCAGAGCCTCGGCATTACCGAGGAAGCCGTCGGTGCTGAGATTCGTTCGACGATGGAAACGATTGAGGTAGCACGCACCGCCAGCGGCATGCCGATATATCTCGACCGCCACGCCGCCGCCGCCGATCGCATTCTGCCGGTCAACAGAGTCAAGCCGCATACATGCTTCAAGGGTCCGATCGAATCTGGTTGCACAAAGATGGCAGTCGTCGGGTTCGGCAAACAACCGGGCGCGGCGCAAATCCACGCGTGCGGTCCTGTTGAGATGCGCGACCGCATCATCGACGGCATCGCCGCGTTACGCGCGACTGGTCGTTTGCTTGGCGGTGTCGCGTCTATCGAGTCAGCGGGCGGAGAAGTGGTACGCGTGGAAGCGCTGTCTGCAGACGACGTTGGCGGGCCGAAAGAGATCGAGCTCACCAACTATTCGCGCGACCTTGTCCCGCCGTTGCCGTTCCCGCAGATCGATGTGCTGATCATCGACAGGGGTGGCAAGGACATCAGCGGTACAACTCTCGATCCGAATGTCACGGGCCGGTTCTGGGTGCACGGGCTTGGCGATCTTGCAGAACCCGACGTGAGCGCGATCGTGCTGCTCGATCTCACGCCGGTATCGGCCGGAAACGCGTTGGGTATCGGCTTCGCCGATTTCATTCCAGTCGCGCTCGCACAGAAGATCGACTGGCAGAAGACCTACATCAACTGTTTCACCGCTGGCATTGCCGGCTTGCGCCGCTCGCGCATGCCGATGGTGCTGCCCACCGAGGACGATTGCATTAAAGCCGCACTCAGTATGTGCGGGCGGGCGTTCGATCAGCCCAAGCGAGTGGTGCGCATCGAGAGCACGCTGCACCTCAGTCGCTGTTGGATCAGCGACCCGTTGCTTCGTGAACTCCCGGTTGGCGCCACCATCGTCCAGTGACCTACGTCGACGAATTGTGCGCCATCGTTGGCGACCCGCACGTACTCACCGATGCTGACGTGCGCGCCACATACGAAACCGACTGGCTCCGGCAATGGCACGGCGAAACACCATGCGTGGTGCGACCATCGTCGCCCGAGGAAGTGGCGGCCGTCCTGCGTGTGGCAGCCGCCGCCGGTGTCGCGATTGTTCCGCAGGGCGGCAACACCGGATTGGTGGGCGGCAGCGTGCCACGCAATGGCGCCATCTTGCTTTCACTGCAACGTTTCACTGCGCTCGGCCCCGTCGACCCAATGTCGATGCAGGTGACCGCCGGCGCGGGAGTGACCATCGAGGCGCTGCAACAGCACGCCCGCGCATCCGGATTGGACTTCGCCGTCGATTGGGGAGCGCGTGCATCGGCAACGGTCGGCGGTGCCGTCAGCACGAACGCCGGTGGGTCGCGAGTCGTGCGCTTCGGGGCCATGCGCCCGCAGGTGATGGGACTGCAGGCCGTGCTCGCCGACGGGTCGATCATCGATCAGCTCGCGGGGCTTCCAAAGGAGACGGCCGGTCTGCACCTGCCGAGCCTGTTGGTGGGCAGCGAGGGAACACTCGCTGTCGTGACGGCCGCGCGGCTGCGGCTGGTGCCGTGGTATCGGCACACCGCGGCGGCGTTGATCGCGTGCGATTCGTTGACCGATGCGGTGTTGTTGCTGCCGGAGCTCCGCCGACTACCCAGCCTTGACGCGGTCGAGCTGATGATGCCCGAGGCGTTAGCGGTCGCCTGCGAATTTCTCGGGGTGCGGCCGCCGATCAACGCGCATGAGGCGGGTGCGTTCGTGATGGTCGATTGCGCGGCACACTCCGATCCCAGCGAGGAGTTGGTCGACCTGTTGGCTGATCTGCGCGGTGTTCTGGCCATCGGTCCAAAGCGCGAGGCGTTGTACAAAGTTCGCGATCACATCACGATCGCGATCGGTGCGCTCGGCGCGCCTTTGAAACTCGACGTCGCAGTGCCGGTCGAGAATCTCGATCGGCTTGTCCGGCTGGTTTACAAAGTCATACCGACCGGTGCGCGAGCGATTCTGTTCGGTCATCTCGCCGAGGGCAACGTGCACGTCAACATCCTCGGCGCCGACGCGTCGCAGGACGAGGTTCGCGAGCGTGTGCTGCAAGCAACGATCGAGCTGGGTGGCACGATCAGTGCCGAGCATGGCATCGGCGTCGCGAAGGTCGATTGGCTCAAGCGTCAGAAAGGCCCGGCCGCCTACGCAGCCATGCGCGCGATCAAGAAAGCCCTCGACCCCAAGAACCTGCTCAACCCTGGCGTCCTGTTTGCGACCGCGCCTCGGCGGCGTCGAGCTGCGCGCGGGTGAGCAGGGCCTGCATCTGCAGACCCTCGGCGGTGAGCGCGGCGCCTTGATCGGTACTGCGATCGATGACGCACAGCACGTGATCGACGATCGCGCCGAGCGCACGTAGGTCGTTCGTGCTGATGACGACCTGACCGCCGGTGGTGATGACGTCTTCGATGATCGTCACCCGACGCCCGTCAACGTCACAGCCTTCGGCGAGACGCGCGGTGCCGTATTGCTTGGCTTGTTTGCGGACGAATGCGGCCGGAATGCCCGTGTGCAGCGAGAGCGCCGTCGCGATCGGAATACCGCCCATTTCCAATCCGGCGAGCACTTCGGTACCGGCAGGAATCATCGGGGCCATTGCCGCCGCGATGCGAGCTAACAATTCAGGCTGTGCTTCGAATCGGTATTTGTCGAAGTACTCGGTCGCGATTTGACCCGACCGCAATGTGAAAGTGCCCGTCAAACGGGCGATTGTATTGATTTCGTCGGCGAGCGAGTCGAGGTTCATGGTTTCATTCTTTGCGGGCATCGCGCATCAGGACTTCCTGCGCCACGGTGGCGACGTGCGTGCCCTCGGCCGTATATACATGGCCAACGCCCAACCCGCGGGCACCGGTGAATCCGTGGCAGGTGAAGTCGTACAGGTGCCATTCGTCGGCGCGCAACGGTCGGTGAAACCAAATCGTGTGGTCGAGGCTGGCAACAAACGTGATCTCGCCGCCCCTACTTCCTCGGAAATCGGGATGTGCCTGACGCACCGTGTGCGCGGGCATGTCGTCGCTCATATAGGCCAGCCAGCAACGATGCAACAGTTCCTCGTCGGTCAGTGGCGTCGTCACCCGCATCCACGCCGCGCTGCGTCCGGTACCAGTGCGCGCCTCGTCGGCGAGCACGCCGTCGGGCACACTTCGCCGATCGAACGCATCGCTCCACGGATCGCTCGCCAGGTCCCCAGGCCTTGGCACGTTCGGATCCATCGGGACCGTCTGGATGTCGGCCGTCTTCTCGGGCTCTTGGAACGAGGCCTCGAGGTTCAGGATTGCGCCGATTGCTTGCCGTGCGACGACACGTCTCGTTGAGAAACTCTTACCGTTGCGAATGCGGTCGACTTCGAAGCGAATTGGCTCGGTGTGATCGCCGCGACGAATGAAATAAGCACGCAGCGAATGCACCTGCTGGTCCGCATCGACGGTGGCTGCGGCAGCGCGCAACGCTTGACCGACGATCTGGCCTCCGAAGAGCCCCCCCCATGGATATCGCGGGCCGATTCCAACAAAAGTGTCCGGACCGTGCGACTGCAGGTCAAACATTGTGGACGGTTCGATAGTCATGGCTTTCTTCCGAAACTATGATGCAGCCTATGGCAAAGCGTGGTCCGAAGAATCCGATGACCGACGCGCACAAAGCCGCGCTCGCTAAGGGTCGCACAGAGAGCCAAGCAGTTCGCCTGTATCTCGAAGCGCTGCGCGCGAATAAGCCCGTGCGTGGACGCAGGCGCACGCCCGAATCGATCGGCAAGCGATTGGCTGCAATCGAGAGCGAACGCGCCGGCGCCGATCCGGTGAAGGAATTGCGTTTGGTGCAGGAACGCCTAAATCTCGAAGCCGAGCTCGGCAACATGGGCAAGTCTGTGGATACGTCGGCGCTCGAGGCCGACTTCGTGAAGGTCGCCAAGTCGTACGGTCAGCGCAGTGGCGTCTCGTACACCGCGTGGCGAACCGTCGGCGTGCCCGCTGCCGTGTTGGCTGCCGCCGGCATCACCCGCGCGTTCTAGAACTTCTAGTCCGAGGGTTACCTGCAGTCCGAGGGCTATGTACCCGGATCCGGGCACATAACCCTCGGACTAGTCGAGACTCAGCGCGTCGAGGGCGTCGATTCCGCGCGCGGCGTTGCGCACCGATCGATGCACGTCGAAGGCTTCATCGAGCACT